>CAYLPF010000225.1:0-2951 GCA_964385485.1 uncultured Lachnospiraceae bacterium
TTTACCAGCCCTGTCTCAAATGCATGTTCAATGATCGCCCGTTCGTTTGCCTTCGTAGCCACCGGTTCACTGTCGAGGTTGCAGGTACACGCCGCCTCACACAGCGCCGGGCAGACCCGGGACGTAAACTCCGGAAAGCAGTGTGTCTTTGTCAGACGCTTATATGCTTCCTCCCAGTTTCCAAGGTATACCAGATCGTTCCATTCCGGAACAAGGTTGTTCAGCGGACAGCCGGAGGCCATTCCGCCGATCATCACTCCGGCCTGGCAGAACGGCACGCCGCAGGCCATGCACCTTGCGCCCTGAAGACGCTGCTTTTCCAGCGGGAGCGGAATATGAAATTCCTCAAAGTTCTGAATCCTTTCCTTTGGTGCGAGCTCCTGGCTGTCCTCACGTTTATATTCTAAAAATCCTGTTGGTTTTCCCATGATTCACACCTCCTGCTCAGCCTGATTTGCCAGATTGGCATAAAATGCTTCGATCTGAGCCTGTTCACTGCTCAGGCCCTTTTCTTCCATCTGCACGATCTGCATCAGCATATTGTTGTATTCATGCGGGATGATTTTTTTGAACTTCGGCAGATACGTTCCGAAATCCGCCAGGATCTTCTTGCCTTTTTCGGAATTCGTATATTTCACATGCTCGCCTATAATGTCCTTCAGCTCCAGCACATCATACTTTGAAGTGATCTTTTCGATCGACACCATGTTCTTGTTTACCTTCGTATAAAGGTCGTTGTCCTCATCCAGCACGTAAGCGATACCACCGCTCATGCCGGCCGCAAAGTTCTTGCCAACCTTGCCGAGAATGACTGCCCGGCCTCCGGTCATATACTCGCATCCATGGTCGCCGGTTCCCTCAACTACCGTGACGGCGCCTGAATTACGCACACAGAAACGCTCGCCCGCGACTCCGTTGATAAATGCCTTGCCGCTGGTCGCGCCGTAGAGAGCCACGTTGCCGATGATGATATTTTCATCGTGCGCGAATTTGACGCCTGTCGGAGGATAGACGATCAGCTTGCCGCCGGAAAGTCCCTTACCGAAATAGTCGTTGCTGTCACCCACAAGCTCCAGAGTAAGTCCCTTCGGAATAAACGCCCCGAAGCTCTGTCCGCCCGCGCCATGGCACTTGATCGTATATGTATCCTCTTCCAGTCCTTCCGGGTATCTTCTTGTGATCTCAGAGCCAAAGATCGTACCGAAGGCGCGGTCCACATTGGTGACATCCACTTCCAAACTGCGTTTCTGTCCGCTTTCCAGGGCTGTTCCAAGCTTACTTAAAAGCACCTTTACATCCTTCGTCTTCTCCAGGCCGAAATCATAGACCTGGGACGGGTCGAAGGTCACCTTAAACTCTTTCCCGGCGTATGGATTATCCAGGATATTGCTCAGGTCGATCAGATCGCCCTTCGGATTCTCACAGTTTTCTTTCTTCTTAAGCAGGTCGCTTCTTCCCACCATCTCATCCAGCGTACGGAAACCCAGCTTCGCCATATATTCCCGCAGATCCTCCGCGATAAATCTCATGAAGTTCACAACATATTCCGGTTTGCCGCGGAATCGCCTGCGAAGCTCCGGGTTCTGGGTCGCCACGCCCACCGGGCACGTATCCAGGTTGCAGACTCTCATCATGACGCAGCCCATCGTTATAAGCGGGCCCGTCGCAAAACCGAATTCCTCCGCGCCGAGCAGCGCCGCGATGGCAACATCCCGGCCGCTCATCAGCTTGCCGTCTGTCTCAATACGCACTTTATTTCTCAGGCCGTTCATCATCAGCGTCTGATGCGTCTCTGCCAGTCCGAGCTCCCACGGTAATCCCGCATGGTGAATGGAGCTTCTCGGCGCCGCGCCCGTACCTCCGTCATAGCCGGAGATCAGGATCACCTGTGCGCCTGCCTTCGCAACGCCTGCCGCTACCGTTCCCACGCCAGCCTCGGAAACAAGTTTTACTGAAATATCCGCCTCGCGGTTCGCATTTTTCAGGTCATAGATCAACTGCGCCAGATCCTCGATCGAGTAAATATCGTGATGCGGCGGCGGCGAGATCAGGCTGACGCCCGGCGTGGAATGCCTGGTCTTCGCGATCCATGGGTAAACTTTCTTGCCCGGCAGATGTCCGCCTTCGCCCGGTTTTGCCCCCTGCGCCATCTTGATTTGAATTTCCTTCGCGCTCACGAGGTATCTGGAGGTCACGCCGAAACGGCCTGACGCCACCTGCTTGATCGCGGAGCAGCGGTTCTTTCCATCCGGCCCGACCACAAGACGGTCAAGGCTCTCGCCGCCCTCACCCGTATTGGATTTACCGTGCAGCATATTCATGGCAATAGCCAGCGTCTCATGAGCCTCCTGTGAAATGGAGCCGTAGGACATCGCACCCGTCTTGAACCTTCTGACAATGGAATCCGCGCTTTCCACCTCATCAAGCGGCACGCCCTGCTCCGGGAATCTGAAGTCCATCGTACTTCTGATATAACCGGATTCCTCTTTATTCACCAGCTCTGTGTATTCCTTAAACAGCTTATAATTGCCTGTCCTTGTGGACTCCTGCAGCATATGGATGGTCTGCGGATTGTAACGGTGATGTTCCCCGGCGCTCCTTGACTTGTGCCAGCCAAGGCTGTCAAGCGTGAGATCCTCCCGAAGCCCCAATGGATCAAAGGCTTTCGTATGACGCGCGTCTACATCCCGCTCAATATCCTTTATCGTAATGCCGCCGATGCGGCTGACTGTATTCGTAAAATATTTGTCGATTACCTCCTTACTGATACCGATGGCTTCAAAAATCTGAGAACCCTGGTATGACTGGATCGTGGAAATCCCCATCTTGGAAGCGATTTTCACGATACCATTGATGATCGCCTGGTTGTAATCGTCAACAGCCGCATAGTAATCCTTCTCCAGCATTCCCGTATCAATGAGCTGATGGATCGTATCCAGCGCCAGATACGG
>CAYLPF010000226.1:0-2925 GCA_964385485.1 uncultured Lachnospiraceae bacterium
AATTTACACGGAAAACAGCGCTTCGAATTCCTCTCTTCCGATTTTTTCCTTCTGGATCAGCAGCTGTGCGCAGGCGTGCAGCACATTTTCGTGCTCGGACACCATCTCTCTGGCCTTTGCATGGGCCTCATCAATGATACGCTTTACCTCTTCATCGATAATAGAAGCCACATTTTCGCTGTATGCCCTGGTATGCGCCAGATCGCGGCCGATAAATACTTCCTCGTCATCGTTGTCGTAATTGATCAGGCCAATCCGGTCCGACATGCCGAATTTCATCACCATCGCTTTTGCAATGCTGGTAGCCTGCTTAATGTCCTGGGAAGCGCCTGTTGTCACATCGCCGATCACCAGCTCCTCCGCGACGCGGCCGCCGAGGCTGACAATGATATGCTGCAGCATCTTGCCCTTCGTATTGAACATCTCATCCCGCTCCGGCAGCGGCATCGTATATCCCGCCGCTCCGCGGCCTGTCGGAATGATGGAGATCGTATGCACCGGACCCACATCCGGCAGAAGGTGGAACAGGATCGCATGGCCTGCCTCATGATATGCCGTGATGCGTTTTTCCTTTTCAGAGATCACGCGGCTCTTCTTTTCCGCGCCGATCCCCACCTTGACAAAGGCGCGGTTGATATCGGCCTGCCTGATATAAGCTCTCTGCTCCTTGGCTGCCAGGATCGCAGCCTCATTCATCAGGTTCTCCAGATCCGCTCCTGTAAATCCGGCGGTAGTCCGCGCTACCTCTTCCAGATTCACATCATCCGCCAGAGGCTTGCCCTTGGAGTGTACCTGCAGGATCTCTTCTCTGCCTCTCACGTCCGGCCGCCCCACCGCTACCTGGCGGTCAAAACGTCCCGGCCGCAGGATCGCCGGGTCAAGGATATCCACCCGGTTCGTAGCCGCCATAACGATTATTCCTTCATTTACACCAAATCCATCCATCTCCACCAGGAGCTGGTTCAGCGTCTGTTCTCTCTCATCGTGGCCGCCGCCCATTCCGGTACCCCTTCGTCTGGCCACCGCATCGATCTCATCAATAAATACGATACAGGGCTGATGCTTCTTGGCCTCCTCGAACAGATCCCTTACTCTGGATGCGCCGACACCAACGAACATTTCCACGAAATCCGAGCCTGATATACTGAAGAACGGCACGCCCGCCTCTCCCGCGATCGCCTTGGCAAGCAGCGTCTTGCCTGTACCGGGAGGGCCTACCAGGATCACGCCCTTCGGTATCCTGGCGCCCACCTGGATAAACCGGGAAGGTTCTTTTAAGAAAGACACGATTTCTTCCAGATCCTCTTTTTCCTCCTTAAGCCCCGCCACATCCTGAAATGTCACCCGCTTCGCGTCCGGGCTCAGCATCCTCGCGCGGCTCTTGCCGAAATTCATCATCCTGGCATTGCCGCCTCCCGCCTGGCGGTTCATCATACCGAAAATAAACAGGATCAGGACTCCCATCAGCAATATCGGAAGGATCGTTGTCAAAAATACACTGTCGTGTTCCACATCGTTGATGTCCACAGTGACATCTGTATCCTCCAGCAGCTGCTCCGCTTCTTTTACATCCGTGACATTTACGATCTTGATCTCACCTGAAGATGTCGTTATCCGCAGTACGCCGGTAGGCACCTCCTGATTCTGCGTAATCGTAACCCCGACTATGTCTCCCTGGCCCAGAGCTTCCTCAAACTGGCTGTAATTCCAGGTCTGGCTTGCTTCCATCCTGTCACGGAAGGTCGCTACCAGAAGAAAGATCATGAGAATTCCCACGAGATAGAAGACAAGTCCTCTCGCATTTCTGTTCAATTTATATCTCCTTTCCTGTCTTTATGATTTGTACGTTCACTCACCTTTACGGGTATGTGTTTATTCTCCTACAAATTCTACAATACCGATGAAGGGAAGATTCCGGTATTTCTGCGCATAGTCCAGACCGTATCCGACTACAAATTCATCCGGAATATTGAAACATGTATAATCGACCTGTACCTGGGTCACCCGGCGTTCCGGTTTGTCAAGCAGCGTACAGAGGCGCAGGGATTTCGGATTTCTCTTGCCCAGGATATCGATCAGATAGCTGAGCGTACGGCCGGAATCGATAATATCCTCCACGATCAGCACATCCTTGCCGTCAAGCGGCTCATCGAGATCCTTTACGATGCGGACGACACCGCTGGACTTCGTATCATCGCCGTAGCTCGTCACAGACATAAAATCCATGGACACCGGCACCGTGATGCGCTTTGCAAGCTCGCACATAAAAAAGACGCCGCCCTTCAGCACACAGATCAGATGAACCTCTTTTCCCGCATAGTCCTCACTGATCTGCTTTGCGATCTCAGCGATCCGAGCATTTACTTCCTGCTCCTGCAAAAAAATCCTTACCTTTTCTTTCATTTGCTTCTTTCCTCCAACTGTATTTTTATCACCTTTTTCGTCTTCCCTGTGACCTTTGCCGCCTCACTGATGCGGTATCCTGCCACCCACAGCACATGGGATCCATCCGCCAGCAGCCATATCTGATCCCTTCTGTCCCGTGGTATTTTACAGTCAATCAGGTAGTCCTTCAGCTTTTTTCTGCCACCCTGCCGGTTTATCACCAGATAATCTCCGGTACGCCTTGTCCGAAGCTGAATATTACCCTTTATTGTATCATACGAAAGCCATTTCGTATACTTTTTTTCTTTGATTATTTGCGCATACAGCGCATCGCTGTTATCCAGAAGCTCTACACTGACATCCCACTGCGGCGTCCGGTAACGGCCCGGAGCGTCTATGATGTACTCGCCTGCGGCAGTGCTTTCCACGCCGAGGGCGCTGTGCATATCGCCGCTTTCCCGCCCGCCACGCATATCTCTGTCTTCCTGGCCGCCATGCATTTCTCTGTCTTCATGACCGCCACGCGTATCTTTGTCTTCC
>CAYLPF010000227.1:0-2923 GCA_964385485.1 uncultured Lachnospiraceae bacterium
GGCGAAAATCCTTTATTATATTGAGTAAAGCTTTTTTGAGCATGAAATGGCGGAAAGGATGATACATACATGGGACATAAAATTGCGCTTATTCCGGGCGACGGTATCGGGCCGGAAATTGTCGCGGAAGCATGCAGGGTACTGGACGCAGCCGCTGCAAAATATGGGTTTGAACTGGAATATACGAAGCTTCTGATGGGCGGCGCGTCCATCGACGTATATGGAGTGCCGCTTACGGATGAGACGATAGGGCAGGCAAAAGCCAGTGAAGCTGTACTGATGGGTTCGATCGGCGGGGACGCGAAGACATCTCCCTGGTATAAGCTGGAGCCGCAGCTCCGTCCGGAGGCGGGACTGCTGAAGATCCGCAAGGCGCTGAACCTCTTTGCGAACCTGCGCCCGGCGTACCTCTACGACGAGCTGAAAGCGGCGTGTCCGCTGCGGGATGAGGTCATCGGCGACGGTTTTGATATGATGATCATGCGGGAACTGACCGGCGGCCTGTATTTCGGGGCAAGGGAGACAGTGGAAGAGAACGGCGTCCGCAGGGCCACAGATACGCTTGTATATAATGAAAATGAGATCCGCAGGATCGCGGTAAAGGGATTTGATATCGCGAGAAAACGCCGGAGGAAGGTCTGCAGCGTAGACAAGGCGAATGTGCTGGATTCCTCCAGGCTCTGGAGGGCAGTGGTGGAAGAGGTCGCAAAGGACTACCCGGATGTCGGGCTTTCCCATATGCTGGTAGATAACTGCGCGATGCAGCTTGTGAAGGATCCCGGGCAGTTTGACGTGATCCTTACGGAGAATATGTTCGGTGATATTCTTTCTGATGAGGCAAGTATGGTGACAGGTTCCATCGGTATGCTTTCTTCCGCGTCTTTAAATGAGACGAAGTTCGGACTGTATGAGCCGAGCCATGGCTCCGCGCCGGATATTGCAGGTAAAAATATAGCGAATCCGATCGCCACGATCCTGTCTGCGGCGATGATGCTGCGGTATTCCCTGGATCTCGACGAGGCTGCGGATGCGGTCGAAGCAGCGGTGAAGCAGGTATTGAAGGAAGGCTACCGTACTGCGGATATCATGTCGGAGGGATGCGTACAGGTCGGAACGGACAAAATGGGCGCCCTGATTGCAGAGCGCGTCTGATTTTTGCTGACAAAATGTAGTTTTGAGAGGTAATCCGTGGATTTATATCTGCGGTGGAGCCTGCGTCGGCAGGCATGTAGGTTTAGTGAGGAGGAGAAAAGATTATGAGAAGTGACGCTGTAAAAAAAGGAATTCAGCAGGCGCCGCACCGCTCCCTGTTTCATGCCCTGGGCATGACAGAGGAAGAGATGAAACGTCCGCTGATCGGTATTGTGAATTCCTATAATGAAGTGGTTCCGGGGCATATGAACCTGGATAAGATAACGGAGGCCGTCAAGCTTGGCGTAGCCATGGCTGGGGGCGTTCCGAGAGAGTTCCCGGCGATCGCGGTCTGCGACGGTATTGCCATGGGGCATGTGGGGATGAAGTACTCTCTGGTGACGAGAGACCTGATCGCCGATTCTACGGAATGTATGGCTATAGCGCATCAGTTTGATGCCCTTGTCATGATCCCGAACTGCGATAAGAATGTTCCGGGACTTCTGATGGCGGCGGCCAGACTGAACATCCCGACGATCTTTGTCAGCGGCGGCCCGATGATGGCAGGCCATCTGAAGGGCAGAAAGAGAAGCCTCTCCAGCATGTTTGAAGCGGTAGGGGAGTATACTGCCGGGAAGATGACTGCAGAAGAAGTAAGAGAATATGAGGAAAAGGTATGTCCGACCTGCGGCTCCTGCTCCGGTATGTATACGGCAAACAGCATGAACTGCCTGACAGAGGTCCTTGGTATGGGGCTTAAGGGCAATGGCACGATTCCGGCAGTATATTCCGAGAGGATCCGTCTTGCAAAGATGGCCGGTATGCAGATCATGGAGCTTTTGAAGCAGGATATCCGCCCGAGAGATATCATGACGGAGGAAGCGTTTATGAATGCTTTGACTGTGGATATGGCGCTTGGCTGCTCCACAAACAGTATGCTGCATCTCCCGGCGATCGCCCATGAGGCCGGTGTGGAGCTGGATGTGGATATCGCAAATGAAGTCAGCGCCCGGACACCGAACCTCTGCCATCTGGCGCCGGCAGGCCCGACATATATGGAGGATCTGAATGAGGCCGGCGGCGTGTATGCGGTGATGAACGAGCTTACGAAGAAGAACCTGCTGAACCTTGACTGTATGACCGTTACAGGCAAGACCGTGGGTGAAAATATTTCAGGATGCGTCAACAAGAATCCGGAGGTCATCCGTCCGGTGGAAAACCCGTACAGCGAGACAGGAGGGCTGGCGATCCTCAAGGGTAACCTGGCGCCGGATTCCGGTGTTGTAAAGCGCTCTGCCGTTGTCCCTGAGATGATGGTACATGAAGGCCCTGCGAGAGTATTTGACTGTGAAGAGGATGCGATCGCGGCGATCCTCGGCGGTAAGATCGTGGAAGGAGACGTGGTTGTTATCCGCTATGAGGGACCGAAGGGAGGCCCGGGCATGAGAGAGATGCTGAATCCGACTTCCGCTATCGCAGGTATGGGCCTTGGTTCCAGTGTGGCGCTGATCACGGATGGCCGCTTCAGCGGCGCATCAAGGGGCGCTTCTATCGGACATGTTTCGCCGGAGGCAGCCGTCGGCGGGCCGATCGCGCTGGTAGAAGAAGGCGATATCATTAAGATCAATATTCCGGAGTGCAGACTGGAGCTGGCGGTTTCTGACGAAGAACTGGCGCAGCGCCGGGCAAAATGGCAGCCGAGAGAGCCGAAGATCACGACGGGCTATCTGGCACGCTATGCATCCCTCGTCACCTCCGGAAACCGCGGAGCAGTACTGGAAATTCCGCGAAA
>CAYLPF010000228.1:0-2922 GCA_964385485.1 uncultured Lachnospiraceae bacterium
TACGATTGGTCAGGAAACTGTTCTTCAATCACTTCTTTTTGTTCTTCCGTACATACGAGGCGCTCCAATTGCGCAAGCTGGTCAAGACCGTCATAGCTTTCGCAGACAGCATCATAAATTCCCAGCGTGGTCAGTGATTTCAATGTGGACAGCCCGGAAAAATCAGTGATCGTGACTGATCTCAGGTCAAGCTCCTCCAGGTTTGGAATGTCAGGTTCATCCAGAGTGAGCAGAGCGTCATGATCTCCGAAATACACCAGCTTTTCCAATTCCGGAAATACAGAAAATTCATTTAAGGAAAGCCTGCTGGAATATGAAATATCAAATTCTGTGAGCGGAAGCCCCTTCAGCTGGTCTAATATTTCCGTGTTGACGGTATACAGAGAAAGCTCTTTCAGTCTGGTAAGACGTCGTATCTGACTGTAATCCTGCAGGTCTGTCATATAAAGGTTCAGCGTCTCAAGCTGACAGTTCTCCAATCCATCCAGTGATTCGATCCCAGTGGAGCTGATGTTCAGCGAAGTCAGGTTCGGCAGAGTGGCGAGGACGGAGGTATCAGTAATCTCCAGCGTGGCAAGATTCAGATACTGTACAGAGGAATTTCCACGAAGAGGCTCCAGATCGGTCAGCGGGTTGTACCCGAGACCGAGCTGTTCAATATCGGCGCCTTTCAGGACGGAAATATCAGAAATCTGCTGTCCGTACAGGCTCAGAATCTTTATATTGGGCATATGCGTGATGTCTTCCAGCGAAGAGATCGGCCCCTGCTGCTGGTAAAGCCCGCTCTCACGGGTCGCATCGTCATAGAACCAGGGAAATTCACCCCGGAACCATACCTCACTGTCATCAGAATAGATCTGCAGGCCGAAGATGTGAAGCTGAGTTACCTTCAGAAGATCTGATTCTGTAACAGGCCCTTCCGGAATATTTAATTGTAAGCGGACCGCCTCTTCAATCAGCGGCTCGGTGAAGCTATATTCCGCGTCGGATACCGCTTCCGCTCCGGACCCGGTGACGGATGCCTCCGCTCCGGATGCGTCGGATACCGGTTCAGATCCGGGCGAGGCGGCTGCTTCGCTCTCTGTCATGTCAGAGGACTGTGACGTGGGAAGCGATACCTGCTTTGCGGACAGCAGGAGCGCCGCGAGGACAAGATTCAGGGCGAGAAGTCCCCCAAGGGCTGCGCGATAACGGATCATGCGCCTCTGTGACGCACGATGCGCAAAGTGGAGCGCGTCCGGATAGCGGGCGCGGATCAGGTCAGGCAGCAGCTCATCAGCGCTTTGATATCGTTTGTCCGGGTCAAACCGGGTGGCCTTCCCGATGATGTACTGCAGTTGCTCCGGCAGCTCAGACAGATTCTGGCCTTCCGCCTTATATTCTCCGGTGACACAGTAGAGAAGGAGTACGCCCATGGAATACAGGTCGCTGCGCATATCCGTCTGCTGATATCCAAACTGCTCCGGCGGCGCCGTGAGCTTCGTTCCCATGATAAAGGTATCGCTGTCCTTTGACACCTCATAAAAACGTGAGATGCCAAGGTCAATAAAATGGCATCCGCCCTCCGTGTCCACCACGACATTCTGCGGCTTGATATCACGGTGAATCAGCGGCGGCTGCAGGCTGTGGAGAAACTGAAGCAGCTCTGTCAGCGCAATGATATAGTCAAGCGCCCGCGCAGGAGCGAGACCTGGTTTTTGGTAGGCGGTCTCACATAGCTCTTCCAGAGTTTTTCCCTGTATATAAGTACGGATATAGTATGTTGTATCGCTGTCAGGGTATGCTTTCAGAAAAACAGGCATCGGAAAAGTGGCCGCCAGAGGAGAATCCTGCCGGCGGATATATTCCAGTATGTTCTTTTCGTTTGTGAGCAGCCCGGCAAAGACAGGGTCACATGCTGTCTTCAGCAGATAAAGGCGCTCACTCTGCTTCTCACGCAGAAGATATGTGGCGGTCTGTTCCGTATATTTCAGACATGAGATGATGTCATATAGCTGTGCAAGTTCATCCGGAAGGGAAAAGGAATCCGTCTCTGAGAATGCACTCATGAATGCTCCTCCTTGTACAGTGGCAATTCGTGTTCTTTTATAAGGAAATCATTTGTCTGCTGCATGGTAAACCGCTTTTCGATGGCAAAAATAATCGCGGCATCACGCCGGATCTTTGCGTACAGGATCCCTTGATGAGCCAGACGCAGCAATTGATTCGTCTCGGTAAGAGTCGCGGACATGCAAAGGCAGATACGCAGGATGATATTCCGCCCGGGCATCTTCTGCCCGCTCAGGATATGATAAAAATAAGAGCGTTCAATGCCCGAAGCGCTGATGATCTCCTTGGGAGTCAGCTGGTATTTCTCCATAAGACTATACAGCGTATGGCAGAATACCGGAGCTTCCTCTTTATCGTGGAATACCTCTGTCACGTCTGAAAAACGGTCGGCTCTCTTTATGAAGGAGAGAAGCTGGGAAGTCGTCATGCCGCTTTTTTTCCTGGTTTTCAAAGTATTCCACCTCCGTATCCTTATCATATCTCATAAATATTTCCAATACAAGCATTATATCACTGCGCATATAAAGTGACAATTTTTTCGTGCTGCGGGGAGAAAAAAATCTTCTGTCAGGACACAGGGCTCCTCTGGTCAGCCTGTGCCGGAAGCATCTGCAGAACTCTTTTCCTGATAATTGGAAGAAAGAGGAAAAGTCTTCTGTCAGGACACCAATATTGTTGATACAATTCTCAAATAATGATATAATTACAAAACAAATTACGGCATTTCTGTCACCTGATTGGTGATTGAACAAAAACTAGGAGGGAATTACTATGAAGAGGCGCTATATAGCGATGTTTATGTCTGCAGTGATGGCGTGCAGCCAGTTCTCGGGAGCGGCTGTGACGGCGATGGCGGAAGATGTCATCGTGGAA
>CAYLPF010000229.1:0-2910 GCA_964385485.1 uncultured Lachnospiraceae bacterium
AAAAGGACAGGAAGGAGACGGTTAAAAGTGGATAGAAATAATGCCGCATATGATCTGGTAATTATCGGGGCGGGGCCGGCGGGGTACACAGCGGCGCAGGAAGCGTCATCTAAGGGAATGAAGACGGCGCTGATTGAAAAACGGGAACTTGGCGGAACATGCCTGAACCGGGGCTGTATTCCGACAAAGACGATCCTGCATTCTGCGGAGCTGTTCGCGCAGATGAGATCTGGTGAGCAGCTTGGGATCTCAGCGGAAAATGTGACATGTGATATGGCCCGCATCCAGAAGCGGAAGGATGAGGTAGTGGAACAGCTCAGAGCCGGGATCGCGATGCTGATGAAAAAGGGAAAGGTGGACGTATATTATGGAGAGGCCATTGTGACAGGCCTTCATGAAGTGTCCATTCGGACTCTGAATACAGAAGATCTGAAAAAAGCTTCCGGCAAAGGGGAGGAGCCGAAAAAAGCTTCCGGCAAAGAAACGGAGCCAGAGAATCAAGAAGACGTTTTGGGGCAGACAGAAGAAGCGGCAAAGGGCGCAGAAAAAGCAGTCGTCCTGTCGGCGGACAGGATCCTGATCGCGGCCGGTTCCGTGCCCTCTCTCCCTCCGATTCCAGGCATTCATCTGCCGAACGTCGTCACCAGTGACGAACTGCTCTCAAAACGGGAGCTTTTTCCGCGGCTTACGATCGTGGGCGGCGGTGTGATCGGTATGGAATTTGCTTCAATTTACAGTGCGCTTGGGTGTCAGGTGACGGTCATCGAGTTCCTTGACCGGATCCTGGCAAATATGGACAAGGAGATCTCACAGAATCTGAAAATGATCCTGAAAAAACGCGGCGTGGATATTCATACGGGAGCAGGGGTCGGGGAGATACTGGAGAGCAGGGACGGCGCTCTGATCTGCCGGTATACGGAAAAGGATACGGAAAAAACAGTGGAATCTGACGGGATCCTCATTGCAGCCGGAAGAAAAACAGATGTGGAAGGATTGTTCGGCCCGGGTGTAGAGGTTGCGGCGGAGCGCGGGAAGATCCTTGTGAATATGTATGGCCAGACGAGTGTGCCGAATATCTATGCGGCGGGAGATATTACGCCGGGTATCCAGCTTGCGCATGTGGCGTCTGCTGAGGCGGTGAATGCGGTGGCGCATATGAATTCAGCCGGGATGCCGCAGGACACTCCGATGCGCATGGATGTGATCCCTTCCTGCGTTTATACAAGTCCGGAGATCGGCTGCGTGGGTCTTACCCAGGAAGATGCCAAAGAAAAGAATATTGACGTGATCGTCAGGAAATATCCGATGTCCGCGAATGGAAAGACCGTGCTGACGGGACAGGAGCGGGGATTTATCAAGGTGGTGGCGGAAAAGGAGAGCCACAGGATCCTCGGAGCGCAGATGATGTGTGCCCGGGCTACTGATATGGTCAGTGAATTCGGGACAGCAATTGTGAACGGACTGACACTGGAACAGATGGCGGGCGTGATCCGTCCGCATCCCTCCTTCAGCGAAGGGATCAGCGAGGCAGTGAAATAAAAGGCGGCCCTGCAAGCGGTGTTATGAAAATGAAATCTGACGCATCTTTTGTATTTCTTGCTTGACAGAATGATATCAAAATGATATCATTCAAATATCAAAAAGCAGGGAATTCCCGGAATGGAGGATATCATGGAAAAAGAGGTTGTCTTGAAGGAAAAGGTTCTGCGCAAAGAGAAAAACGGCATGGCGATGCTGCTTTTGCTCCTCGTGGTGTATGCGGCTGCTATTGCGGTGACAATCGTCGGCGGGGCGATAACGTTCTCGGAAGGCAGTCAGGGCATTTTGTTCACGGCTGGTATTATCCTGTTTGTAGTCGGCCTGATCTATTGTTGCGTAGGCTGGATCTTCTTCCTCGGCCTGAAGGTATTGAAGCCGCAGGAGGCGCTTGTGCTGACACTGTTTGGCAAATACATCGGTACGCTGCGTGAAGAGGGCTTTTATTATGTAAACCCGTTCTGCACAAGTGTCAACCCGGCAGCCAACACGAAGCTGAACCAGAGCGGAGATGTGGACGGTGAGTCCAGGAAAATGCTGCAGATTGCCATGAACGGGAACAACGCGAACGTAAAGATCGGCGGGGGCAAAAAGATTTCGTTAAAGGTTATGACGTTAAACAACAGCCGCCAGAAGATCAACGACTGTCTGGGTAATCCGGTGGAGATCGCGATTGCCGTGATGTGGCGTGTGTCCGATACTGCGAAAGCGGTGTTTAATGTAGACAACTACAAAGAATATCTTTCGCTGCAGTGCGACAGTGCGCTTCGCAATATTGTGCGTATGTATCCGTATGATGTGGCAGAGAATGTAGATACGACCGGCGACGGCGTAGCTGACGAAGGCAGCCTGCGCGGCTCCAGCGAGGTTGTGGCGGAGCGTATCCGCAATGAGATCCAGGGCAAAGTCGCGGATGCCGGACTGGAGGTTATCGAGGCTCGCATCACTTATCTGGCTTATGCGCCGGAGATCGCGGCTGTGATGCTGCAGCGCCAGCAGGCTTCGGCGATCATCGATGCCCGCAAGATGATCGTGGACGGTGCGGTCGGTATGGTAGAAATGGCTCTCGAACGCCTTTCCGAAAAAGAAGTGGTGCAGCTGGACGAGGAACGCAAGGCAGCGATGGTCTCTAATCTGCTGGTTGTGCTCTGTGGCAACCGTGACGCGCAGCCGATCGTCAACTCCGGATCACTTTATTAATAAGGACTGATTTCTATGGCAGATAACAGAAAAAAACAGGTGCCGCTGAGGTTGTCATCGCAACTGTACGATGCGATCGCCGCATGGGCGGAGGACGATTTCCGATCGGTCAACGGGCAGATCGAATATCTGCTGACGGAATGTGTGAGACAGCGTAAAAGGAACGGTGCGCCG
>CAYLPF010000230.1:0-2906 GCA_964385485.1 uncultured Lachnospiraceae bacterium
CCCCGGAGATTCGGAACGCCTCAAACCACTTCGCGATACACTGGAGAAGGGTTCAGACAGCATCCGCAGATCCGCTGAGAGTGTCACAGGCTCGAGCCGTCGGCGCGATCAGGAGAACGCACGAAAGATGCAGGCGCTGATCGTGGCGCTGGGCATATTGACGGTGCTGCTTGCCGTGGCGATCATATATGAAATTGTTCTGGGCAATGGAACAAAGGAGACAGGAAATGAGAGGATGGAGGCCCGGGAAAAGGGCAGCCAGATCATAGAGGTTTATCCGTCAGACGGATCGGGAGGGGAGGAAGACCCGGCGGGCAGCGCTGCCACGGGGGATACTGTTTCAGACGAAGCCGGTTCGGGTAGCAGCGGTTCAGATGACAGTGATTCAGACACAGGTAACGGTTCGGAAAGCGTCAATGCGGGGGAGTTGGCAGCGGCTTCGCCGGAGATCCTTCAGGCTGCACAGCTGAAGGCGGCTCAGTATGATTACGACGGCGCTGTGGAGCTGTTAAAACAGACAGAAGGATATGCGGATAATGCGGAATATCAGGCTGCAGTGGGAAAATTTGAGGAGCAGAAGGCAGTCTGCGTTCCATATCCTGCTGCGGAGGTCACCCACATATTTTTCCACACACTGATCCATGATGCCAGCAAAGCATTTGATGGTGATGAATATGAAGATGGATATAATCAGTTCATGGTGACGGAGCACGAATTCAACAGTATTATCCAGCAAATGTATGACCGGGGCTATGTGATGGTGTTTATTGATGAGCTGGCTCCGGGGACGGATGACGGCAGCGGCGGCAGGACATTTACCACAAGGGATATTATGCTCCCGCCGGACAAGATTCCCTTTGTGCTGTCTCAGGATGACGTGAGTTATTATCACTATATGGATGGAGATGGGTTTGCAAGCCGTCTGATCGTGGATGAGAACGGCGATGTGAAAAACGAATATATAGAGGATGACGGAAGCGTTTCAGTGGGCGATTATGATATGGTGCCGCTGATCGACCGTTTTGTGGAGAAACATCCTGATTTCTCGTATCACGGGGAGAAGGGGTATATAGCGCTGACCGGTTATGAAGGGATCCTGGGTTATCGGACAGATGAGGTCTATAAGACAAAGGAGGAAGGCCGGGTGACAGTACAGCAGCAGATGTTTTTTGATTCTTATCCGGGCGGATTTGACGAGGCTGCTTTTGAGAAGGAATGTGAAGGCGCAAAAAAGGTGGCGGAGACCATGAAATCAGAAGGCTGGAAATTTGCCAGCCATACCTGGGGGCATCAGAACCTGAGCGAAGTAAACGGCATTTCGTTTGACAAACTCAAGCGTGATACCGAACGCTGGGAGACATGGGTGGAGCCGCTGATCGGAGAAACGGATATTCTGATCTATGCCTTTGGCGGCGACATCCGGGACGCAAATAAATATTCCGGAGAACGCTTTGATTATCTCAAACAGTGCGGTTTTGATTATTTCTGCGGTGTGGATTCCGCGAAGCACTGGCTGCAGGCAGAGCCGGATTATGTCCGCCAGTCCAGACGGAATATAGACGGGTACCGGATGTTTTACAATCCGGATATGCTGAGCGACCTGTTTGACGTCCAGGAAGCGTGGGATCCGCTCCGCCCGGCTACGGTGCCGGAGATATAGGCAGTATCATAAGGATAAATTTCCGCCGGCGGCAGATACTGTCAGTATCATAGTTTTGAAGGAGTTATGTTTATGGAAGAAAGGGATTTAAAGCTTCAGCAGAGACGTCAGAAGCGCAGACGGAATGAGCTGATCGTGAAATGTATTATCTCACTGCTGACGCTTATTGTTATTATTCTGGCGGTGGTTCTGATTAAGGAGGTTGCCATACCGGAACTGACGAAGAAAGATAATCCTCAGCGCCAGGTAAATGAAAAACTGCTGCAGGGTGCAGACAGCCAGGAGGGCAGCATGTCTGCGGATGCGCAGTCACAGGATGCTTCCGGCAGCGTATCGGCTGCGGCTACAGATGAGGAGCTGATCTCTTACGCGGATAAGCTGGCGGCCCAGTATGATTATGATGGCGCGATCGCATACCTGCAGTCCGCGGAAGGCTATACCGGCAGCCAGACGCTTCAGGATGCTGTGGCCGGATATGAGAATACAAGATCCGCGTGTGTATCGTATCCGCTTGATCAGGTCACACATATTTTTTTCCACACATTGATCAAGGATACGGCGAAAGCCTTTGACGGAGATGAAGACGAGGCAGGTTACAACCAGGTCATGACGACGCTTGGCGAGTTCAGCGCTATTATGGAGTCAATGTATGAGAAGGGATATGTAATGGTCAGCCTTCATGACATGTGTACGGTGAATGACGACGGTACGGTTTCCAGGGGAGAGATCCGGCTTCCGGCCGGGAAGACGCCGTTTGTCCTTTCACAGGATGACGTGAGCTACTATCATTATATGGATGGCGACGGATTTGCCCAGAAGCTGATCGTGGATGAGAACGGCGACGTGAAAAATACGTATATAGAGGATGATGGAAGCGTTTCTGTAGGGGACTACGATCTGGTTCCCTGGATCGATACCTTCGTGAAGGAGCATCCTGATTTTTCCTACCACGGGCATAAAGGCATCATTGCGCTGACCGGGTACGAGGGCGTGCTGGGATACCGCACAGACGAGGTATACCGGACGAAGGAAGCAGGCAGAATCACGGAGTATCAGCAGAAATTTTTTGACGAGCATCCGGACTTTGATGAGGCTGCATGGCAGAATGAAGTTGACGAGGCAAAGGCGGTGGCCGCAGCGATGCGGGCAGAAGGCTGGGAGTTCGCCAGCCATACCTGGGGCCATATTTCTCCGCTTGACAAGGGGATCGACGGCTTAAAGACAGATACAGAACGCTGGATGAATA
>CAYLPF010000231.1:0-2903 GCA_964385485.1 uncultured Lachnospiraceae bacterium
AAAAGGCAGATGTTCTGTATGAAATGGTGTTTGATACAGACATCTGCCTTTTGCCGTGTTCTTTACAATCTGTCAGTTCAGCTGATACAGATCCTGAAGCGCCTGCCCGGCGATAATGACCTCCATATGCTCTGAGAAATAAGCGTCCGTTCCCGGCGTATATTTGCAGGGAGAAGCATACTCAGACAGGACATTGCAGACCTTGTTGAACTGCTCGGCTGAGCTTTCCGCTTTTTTCAGGAACAGATAGTAGCAGCCGTTCTCGCTGTCCTTATACAGAGTATTCGGTCCCACATATATGTGGCCGAGGACTCCCGCGGCACGTATCGCGTCGTCCAGAGAATAGAACTGGTAGAAGCGGGTCAGCTCACGAAGCTCCATATCGCCGGCGCCTTCATCCGGTACGGGCGTCTGGTTTCCTTCCGCTTCTGCAGCCTTCTGTGCAGCGCGCTTTTTTGCTTCGGATATCTTTTTGATCAGCCCCAGGATATCATCGGCGCCCTCGATCCGGTCTTTCAGATCGGAATGGACAGCAGTGCCGGCCTGCTGGGCATCTTCCGGTGAAAAGCGGGCAAAGCGGGTGTCAAGCTCTTCCGGATCTTCCACCTTTGTAATGATCAGGATCAGGGAATCCATGGATACCGGGACGGCCTCTATCACAAGCGGCGTATTGTCCGCTTCAAATCCAAAGTCCTGTGCGGCAACCTGCATCATATCCTGAAAGAGTTCCTTTGCTTTGTCAGAACCGTATGCAAGCTCGCTGAGCTTGATCTCTCTGTCTGCCAGGTCTTCGCGTGTCAGGGTACAGCGAATCTGTCTGTCATTGATTTTTTCTATTTTCATTTCATCACTTCCTTTTGTTCTCGGCTATATTATATACGCATTTACCTGCATATGTAAAGTGGAAGAAATTGAGCAAAAATCTCTTGCAAAATATACTCATATTGTATATAATATACAACAGAAAGGATATACGGGCATTTATATCAGAAAGGAGGACTGTTTACTCAAACGTATCGATCGCTGTACTTCCCACAGATGAAGAGAAAACCATATATCCTTTCACTGTTCTTTTTACGCATTATAATCAATTTCCTTTTTTTACGCAAGTAACAATTTATATTCAGAGGCCATTTCTGCATAAATTAATAAATATATCACATTTTTCCTGCGGCAGGGGCTTTACAGATCATGCCGCAGACGCACCTCTTCTATAATATATGCAGTCTGGCGGAAGGAGAACGTTGGACAGAAATAAAAATCAGAAAAACCGGGGTCAGGAGTCGTCAGCTTTGATGAAGGAGCTTCGCGGGTACGAAAGAGAAGGCCTGCATCTGTATCTGGATGACCGTCCGTGCGGGGCGGATGAGATCGTGGATGCATGTACGTTTGCTGAGGATTCCGAATATATGCGGGATATTATCAGCGATGATAAAGACCATATCACAGAGATCCGTTTTATCAGAATTTCAGAGGCAGATCAATAAAGAAAGGAAAAACAGCCGGATATCCGTTTTTCCCCTTAACGCAGTTTCTTATTTTTTTATAAAAAACCTCTGAAAATAATGACGGGTTTTGCAGTGTTATGGTAAAATGGCAGGAAAAGGGGGGAAGTATAGCGATGAATCAGGATAAAGAGAGGTCTTTTCGTCTGATGGGAGCGTTGATCGCAGCCGTCGGTGTGATCGCGATTATTGCAGTATGTATTGTGAAATTCTTGCCGTCTTCGAAGCGTATGAGCAATGAAGAGTATTTTGGCGCTTTGAATGAAGGAGAAGCGGCGGTAGTGGTGCAGGATCACATTGCCCAGGAACGGGCGCTGATCCTGGACGGCAGCGCGTACATCGATTATACGCTGGTGCAGCGGGAGCTGAACGCAAGATTCCACTGGGACGCATCAGCGGGCCTCCTGCTGTTTACGACGGCGGAGCAGATATTTGAGATCGCTCCGAACAGTACTACGTATACTGTGGACGGTGAGAGCCTGGACGCAGGATATGAGATTTTGAAAACGACATCCTCCAGTATGTTTCTCTCCGCTAATTTTATGCAGCAGTATTCAGACCTGAAATGCGAAATATTTGACGGGCCGTCCAGAGTTCTGGTGACCTTTGGCAGCCAGGAGATCACACAGGGTACAATAAAGAAAAAAAGCGCCGTGCGGTATCTCGGCGGCATCAAGAGCCCGATCATCACGGACGTTGCGGAGGGAACTACTGTGACGGTCCTTGATCAGATGGAGACGTGGTCACAGATCCTCACACCGGATGGCTACATAGGATATATTAAGAACAGCCGTCTGAAGGATGTGGAGAGCGCTGTAACGCCGACATTTTATCAGGGCCCGGAGTATACCAGTATCCGTCAGGAAGGGCTTGTAAATCTCGTATGGCACCAGATCAATTATCAGGAGATGAACGCAGAGCTGGAGCAGGATATTGCAGGCGTTTCCGGCGTGAATGTTATCTCTCCGACCTGGTATTTCCTCAGTGACAGTCTTGGAAATATCCAGTCCTTTGCCGATGCGTCGTACGTAGAGCAGGCACATGCGGCGGGACTGCAGGTGTGGGCGCTGATCAGCAATTTCAGCGAGGATGTCAGCACGACGGCTCTTCTGTCTTCCAGGACGGCGCGGCAGACTGTGCAGAATTATCTTATAAGCCAGGCTCTGGAACTGGGCTTTGACGGCATCAATATTGACTTCGAGGGCATTGCCCAGGAGGCTGGCTACGATTATGTCCAGTTCATGCGTGAACTGTCCATTTTGTGCCGGAAGAATCAGATCATCCTTTCTGTAGATGTGCCGGTGCCCATGGACTTTTCCACACATTACAACCGCAGGGAGCTTGGCGTTGTCTGCGATTATGTGGTCATGATGGGATACGATGAGCATTATGCGGGCT
>CAYLPF010000232.1:0-2901 GCA_964385485.1 uncultured Lachnospiraceae bacterium
CTTACAATAATGTAAGGCAAATGTAAGCCAAAGCCATGGCGGGAGATTTTCTTCTTTGATAAACTGTAGCCATAACAGCATGATTTCAGGAAAGGCTGTTTGGAGAAAACATGAATTGAGGAGGAATTGGTATGGCGATCTTAGCCGTCAATAATCTGAAAAAGACCTACACGACCCGTTTCGGCGGGAATCAGGTAAAGGCGCTGACGAATGTTACCTTCCAGGTAGAGGCTGGTGAATATGTGGCGATCATGGGAGAATCCGGCTCAGGCAAGACGACGCTTTTGAATATTCTGGCAGCTCTTGACAAGCCGACCGGCGGTTCGGTGCTGCTGGAGGGAAGGGATCTGTCGGGGATCAAAGAGGCTGACAGGGCGGCATTCCGGCGTGACAATCTGGGATTCGTATTTCAGGAGTTCAATCTGCTGGATACGTTTACTCTTCGCGATAATATTTATCTTCCGCTTGTACTGGCCGGCGTATCGTACCGCGATATTGAAAAACGCATGACGCCCATTGCTTCGAAGCTGGGGCTCTCCGGCCTTCTCGACAAGTATCCATACGAGGTTTCCGGCGGACAGAAGCAGAGGACGGCGGTGGCCCGTGCGCTGATCACAAATCCAAAGCTGATCCTGGCGGATGAACCAACGGGCGCCCTTGATTCCAGGGCTACGGATGAGCTGCTGCGGCTGTTCGGAAATATCAATCAGGACGGGCAGACGATCCTTATGGTGACGCATTCGGTCAAGGCAGCCAGCCATGCGGGCCGCGTCCTGTTTATTAAGGACGGTGAGGTGTTCCATCAGATCTACCGCGGTACCAGTACGAATGAGCAGCTCTATCAGAAGGTATCGGATACGCTTACCATGCTGGCGACAGGTGGTGACAGGCCATGAGGAAGAAAAAAGGAAACATCTATTCCAGGCTGGCGATTACCGGGATCATGAAAAACTACAGGACATACGTACCGTATCTTCTTGCGTGCATCGGTATGGTCATGATGTGTTATATCCTTCATTTCCTGACGAAGAGTGAGCAGGTGGCGGCAATGCAGGGCGGCAATACGCTTCAGACCATGTTGTCTTATGGAAACGGCGTATTTTCTGTGTTTGCGGTGATCTTCCTGTTTTATACGAATTCCTTCCTGATCCGGGGCAGAAAACGGGAGTTCGGGCTTTACAATATCCTCGGCATGGAGAAAAGGAACCTTGCCCGGATCCTGCTATGGGAAAACGGGATCGTGGCGGCGGCCGCCCTGGCAGGCGGTCTGTTCTGCGGAATTCTTTTTTCGAAGCTTGCGGAGCTTTGCATGGCCGCCGTCCTGCATGGAGCGGCCGGCATGAAATATTCAATTGAGATGGATTCACTGTTCGATACTGTGAAGCTGTTTCTGGGCATTTTTTTACTTCTCCTGCTGAACGCTTTGTTTCAGGTGGGAAAGGCAAAGCCGATCGATCTTCTGCAAAGCGGCGCAGTCGGCGAGAAACCTCCGAAGGCGAACCGGTTTTTCGCCCTGGCGGGACTTGTCCTGCTGGCTGCCGCTTATTACATCGCAGTGACGATCCGGGATCCCATAAGCGCGTTTATGATGTTCTTTGTGGCAGTGGGTATGGTGATCGCGGCCACCTATCTGATCTTTATTGCCGGGTCGGTGGCGCTGTGCAAAATGCTACAGAAAAACAAGAGGTATTATTACAGGCCGAACCATTTTATTTCCGTATCCTCGATGTCGTACCGCATGAAGCGAAACGGCGCGGGTCTGGCTTCCATCTGCGTCCTGTCTACGATGGTGCTGGTCATGCTCTCTGCCGTGACAAGCCTGTACTTTGGCAATGAGGCGAGGCTTAAGGAACGCTATCCGAGACAGATCGAGATATATACGTACACCTTTGACCAGGAATATCTGGAGCAGATCGATCATGCTGTGGATGCGGCGGTGACGGAAAGCGGTTTTACGCAGGAGAATATACTGGAATACCGTTATCTTGGCATTGCCGGATATTTTGACGAAGGCCGGATGCTCCTGGATGAAACGCAGGTGGAAGAACAGTTCGGCTTCATAGATTACGGGAAGCTGCGGGACGTTTACTTTGTCCCGGTATCTGATTATAACCGCCTGACGGGGCAGGAAGAGGTCCCCGGAGAAGATGAGGTTCTCCTGTGGAGCCCGGGCGAGGCTTATCCGTACGATACGATCACGGTTGAAGGATGCGATACCTGGAAAGTAAAAAAGACCGTGGATGGCTTTATAGAAAACGTCGAAGCGGTATCTACGGTTTTTAATTCCATTTATGTTTTTGTCCCGGATGAATCGTACATCAGCCGGATCGATGAGGCCCAGCAGAGGATCTATGGGGAAAACGCTTCTCCCCTTAAACGATACTACGGTTTTGATATTCCGGCGGACGATGAGGCGCAGCGGCAGGTAGCGGCGAAGGTGGGCGAGGCGATGGACAGCCTGGCGGAGGCGGACGGGAGCTTCCCGTATTCGGAACGGAATTGCAGGGAGGAGAAGAGAGCCGATTTTTACGCGCTGTACGGCGGCATATTCGTGCTTGGGATCCTGCTGGGCGCTGCCTTTCTGGCTGCTGCGGTCCTGATCATGTATTACAAGCAGATTTCGGAAGGATTGGAGGACCAGTCCAGATTTGATATCATGCAGAAGGTGGGAATGACGGATAAGGAGATACGGAGCAGCATCCATTCCCAGATGCTTACGGTATTTCTGCTGCCGCTTTTGCTGGCGGGGCTGCATACCGCGTTCGCATTTCCGATCGTGGAAAAGCTGCTGATGCTTTTCGGCATCGTGGATTCCGGGGCGCTGCTCGTTACGAATATCATCTGTTTCCTTGTATTTACTCTGTTTTATACGGCGGTCTACCTGATCACATCGCGTTCCTA
>CAYLPF010000233.1:0-2900 GCA_964385485.1 uncultured Lachnospiraceae bacterium
TTCCGCCCCTTTTTTCATCTCGGGAGAAGCCTGCGTTTCCGCCACTCTTTCACATGAAAACTCGGAGAGGATCTCATATAACTCTCCCTCTCCGAGAACTATTGCTGTAAATCGCTGTCTTACATGAAGCCCGCGGATTTCTCCGCCTTTCATGCTCCGGCAGCCACAGGATCAATCACCGAAGCTGATACCCATAAGCTTCATCTCCGAAATGATCGGATCCTTCGGAGACACGACCTTCAGCTTTCCTGCCACATCCTTCAGCGGCACTTTCTTCATCTTGCCATTGACGATAGCGACCATATAGCCATACTCTTCGTTGATGATAAGCTCAGCAGCCTTCACACCGATCCTTGTGGAAAGTACGCGGTCATACGGACACGGGCTGCCGCCACGCTGTGTATGACCCGGAACTGTGATACGTACTTCCGGACCATTTGCCGCCTTGATCTCTTCTGCCAACTCATAAGCAACAGACGGATATTTCTTCTGCTCGATCTTCTTTCTGTAATCCTTTTTGCTCAGCTTCGCGTCCTCTTTCGAGATCGCGCCCTCAGCTACCGCGATCACGGTAAAGCCCTTGCCCGCCTTTGTTCTCTTATCAATAGCAGCGATAACCTTCTTGATATCATATGGGATCTCCGGAATCAGGATGATATCAGCCCCTCCGGCAATCGCGGAATACAGTGTCAGCCAGCCAACCTTGTGGCCCATGACCTCCACGATAAATACACGGTTGTGGGAGGCTGCCGTCGTATGGATGCGGTCGATCGCATCCGTCGCAATATTCACTGCACTGTAGAAACCAAATGTCATATCCGTTCCCCAGATATCATTATCGATCGTCTTAGGAAGGTGAATGATGTTCAGCCCTTCCTCACTGAGCAGATTTGCTGTCTTCTGAGTACCATTTCCGCCGAGGATCACGAGACAGTCCAGACGCAGCTTATAGTAATTCTGCTTCATAGCCTCAACCTTGTCAAGGCCCTTCTCATCCGGCTCACGCATCAGCTTGAACGGCTGTCTGGAGGAGCCGAGGATCGTACCGCCCTTTGTCAGGATACCGGAAAAATCTCTGGAAGTCAGGAGCCGGTAATCACCGTAGATCAATCCCTTGTAACCATTCATAAAACCATAAACTTCCAGTTCGCTCAGATTACTTGAAAGTCCCTTTACCACACCACGCATCGTCGCATTCAGTGCCTGACAGTCGCCGCCGCTTGTTAACAATCCCACCCTTTTCATTATAATCACGTCCTTTACGCTTATTTACAGACTGGCATTTTGTCTTCATCTGTATTGATGGTATAAGTATACCTCATTTTTGTTTTTATCACAACAAAAAAAACAGATGACCGAAGGAATTTGACATTTTCCTTCAAACCCATATAATTAAGGTCAGAAAATATAACAGCCCGGAAAAAACTGATCCGATTATGTTGGAGGAATTATCTTATGATAAAATGTATTATTTTTGATATGGACGGAGTCCTGATCAACACAGAACCGGTGCATTTCGGCATCTGGAAGCAGATCTGCGCCGAGCACGGCGTCACGCTTGGATACGACTGCTATAAGGAATGTATCGGGTCAACCCTGAATTTCTTATATGATCTGCTCCAGAAATGGTACGGACTGTCCTTTCATGATGACCCGTCAGTCAAAAAACGTTTTGCCAGACTGAAAGCACAGTATCTGGAAGAAAACGGTCTTCCTGCGGTTCCGGGCGCTTCTGAGGCAGTCAGAAAGCTGTACGAAAAAGGCTATCTGCTGGCAGTTGCCTCATCCTCCGCCCCGGAGTATATCGATTACAGCATGAAAGAACTTGGCATCGACAGATATTTCCGCCGTATGGTATCCGGCGAACTGGTGGAGCATCCGAAGCCAGCACCGGACGTTTTTCTGGAAGCTGCAGAGCAGCTTAAATGCACTCCCGCAGAATGCATCGTGATAGAAGATTCCCGCAACGGCAGTCGGGCGGCCAAAGCCGCAGGTATGACATGTCTCGGTTTTTACAATCCTGACTCAGGGAATCAGGATCTGTCCGCAGCAGACGAGATTTTTACTGATTTTGCAGGCCTGCCGGAAAGAATCCTTCAAAAATAAAAGCATCGAAATCCGCCTTTGCCGCCTCCAGCTGCTTTCCGGAACGGACAGTCCACGCTGCGCAGGGACAGCCGAACAGCTTCCGGCAGATATTTTTCGATACTGCCTTTCTGTCCCGGATATCATAGGCGATAAAATCCGGACGCCCCAGAAAATTAAACAGCAGAGCGCGTGCCGCAAGCTGCGGCAGGCGGTAATCACCCTCCTGCCGCTGAAAATTCATGGAAAGCTGCCCGCGGCAGATCTCCGGCCTGTGCCTGCGATACCACCAGAGAGCCCTCGGGTGGAAGGATTCTATCACATATTCACCGTGGTAATTCTTCAGATATTCGTCGGCTCTTTCGCAGATGCGGCTGTGCAGCCCTTTGTATTTCATCTCAACCAGAAGCGGCACCTTCCCATCTACCGCTTTCAGCACCTCGCTGAATTTCGGGATGCGCTCTTTTGTCCCGCTCAAGGGAAAAGACTGCAGCTCCTCATATGTATAATCACAGATCTCGCCCTCTGCCTGACAGAGCCTTTTCAGATCAAAGTCATGAAATACCACCACTTCATCATCCCTGGTGAGCTGTATGTCAAGCTCTATACCGTAACCCGCGTTCACCGCTTTTTTGAACGCCGTCATCGAATTTTCCGGTACACCGTTTTTCTTATTGTGAAGCCCTCTGTGGGCATAAAAAATGCCTTTCATTTTGTTTGCCCGCCGTCCAAGGCGCGGCATGACTGCAAACAGGTAAATGCCGGCTGCCGCCAGCAAAAGTCCTGCTTCCTGTTCCATGTTTCTCCCTCATTTC
>CAYLPF010000234.1:0-2883 GCA_964385485.1 uncultured Lachnospiraceae bacterium
CAAAGAAAGGAGAGATATCTTATGAGTAAAAAAATTGACCCACGTATGCCACGGGAGGTTGGCACAGGATTATATCCCGTTAAATCACCCTGGGATAAAATGATCTCTTATCATGACGCAGCGCATTACGTACAGCGATATACAAACGTTGTCAGCGCAGCCATAATGCAGGCGTTCCGTGTACTGGTTCCCGATTACGTAGAGCGCAGCAAGGCTATGTGTACCAATGCCTATAACCGTTTGAGCTTCGTTTATGAAAAAATCCCCGGTTATACGGAAATGAATGCTGACCAGCTCCATATGCATCCGTTTATGCGCGGCAATTTTGTCGGCGGGCTGATCGGAGATGCCGGAGACGAAGATCTGCTGATGTGCGGCCGGGTAAATGATTTCGGTACATACCGCGCAGAGAAAGAACTGGATGTCTGTTACTGGGATCTCGTTGGCTCTGAACTGTGCCGTTCCACGACACAGTCCCTGCAGGCATGCGCAGACCATGCTGCGAAGCTTCGCCCGGAAGGTCCGCATATTGAATACCATATGGTGGAAGCAAAGGGCTGCGGTGACCGTCATTGCCGTATTGTGGCAGAGTGCCGTAAAAAATTCCCCATGCCATCTCATGAGCAGTGGGAATGCTTTGGCCCGGTAGCCACAGAGGATCAGATCAAGTATACAAAGGAAGAGGATTGTATTGATGAGTCCATGATGTTCCGCGAGGAAAGTGATTACCTCTTCTCCAACGGCACCAATATGGAAAAAGACTGGCGCAGCGCCTATCCTATGGTTACGATGTCCTATGGCGCAACCTATATCCTTCCGACTATTGATGACCTGATCCGGGAGGGAAAACTGGATAACGGCCAGGTGGATTATGTCATCCATTGTGTTTGTGAAGCCGCCGGAAAAGCTACCTTTATTGATGATTTTTCAAAAGAAGGGCTTCGCGTCTGGCTGGGAGCTCCTCATAGCGTCAGCAAGGATGACGGCCGTCTCATGGGCGGTTATCTGGAAATGTTCCTTCAGAGCCTTCATGCACCGTATGATGTGGAAGCGTTCAACAAAGAAGAGTGTATCTATGTAATCGACCGAAACGCATTGGCGAACAATATGCCAAAGATGGTAGACGCTTACCGCTGGTTCTGGTATGGCATGACCAAGAGCCTTGTCAATGCGCAGTGGTCCTTGTGGGAGGAAGATTCTCCGGAAGGGAAACTGAGGCTCAGGATTGCCAAAAAAGTTGACAAATTCTGTTAAAATTTCGTATCCATATAAAAAGGAGGTATCCATATGAACTATCCATATCCTGTTATGTATAAAAATGTTTATAAATATGATGAGATGAAACGCGCAGAGCATATGGCTGTCCGCAAGACGGTAGGCTGGTATCTCTGGACGCATCAGATCGTGGAAGTGACAGGCGATGACTGCGCCGCGTTTCTGGAGTATATCTTCCCGAAGAATATCAGCAATCTTGCGATCGGCCGTGAGCGTTATACCACAATGCTGGACGAAAAGGGAGAAATTATTGATGATGTAGTAGTTTTCCGCATGGATGAAAAAAAATTCTGGGTGTCCACTTTATTCCGCGCGGATATGTTCTGCTGGTTCGAGGCACATAAGGGTACTTTGGATGTGAGCTGGACTGACATTACGCCTCAGTGGGAAATGTATGCGGTCCAGGGCCCAAAATCTCTTGAAATGGTCAACGCGCTCACTGCCTCTCCTGTAGACGGTCAGAAGTTTTTTGAGATCAGGGCAAATGAGATCGACGGCGTTCCCGTTTACATCAATCGCGCCGGGTATACCGGAGAGAAGCTTGGCTATGAAATCTATTTTCCAAAGGCAGAGGCACCGGAAATGGAGAAAAAACTGCGTTCTCTGGCAGAAACCCTCGGCGGAAAAGAAGTGACGGAATTTCAGATCATGGCGTGGACGCTTCCCTGTGAAGCCGGATTCTTTTATATGCGCGATCTGCGCCATACGAATCCCTTCGAAGTCGGGCTGGAGAACGGCATTAACTGGGATAAAGACTTTATCGGAAAAGAAGCGCTGGCGAAGATCCGCGAGGAAGGAGCTTCCCGGGAAGTGGTTGGGTTCACCGTTGCGGATGCTGATATCCATATCAAAGGCCGCAATATCGGAAATGAGGGTGAATTTGTCTACAAGGACGGAGAATATGTCGGCCGTTGTATGAAGATCACCTACAGTTATGTAAATGAAGTAAATAACGGAACCATTATCTGCAAAAAAGGAAGCCTGAAACCTGGTGACAAAGTAATCATGCACGGACACGAAGCTGTCATTTGTGCACCGAAATTTATCTAAAAAAGGAGGAATCTTTATGAGTTTTGATCCGAAAGCCATGGGTGCGGCGCTTATGCGCGGTTATATTACAGATACACCCTCTCTGGAGGAAATGCTTTATGTGAAAGGAAAGGTCGCTATCGTCACCGGAGGGACTTCCGGGCTTGGCTTCTGTACCGCCCAGCGTCTCCTTCAGGGCGGGGCGAAGGTTGTCATATCCGGTTCCACACAGGAGAAGGGCGAAACTGCGATCGCACTGCTGAAAGAGGCAGGCTTCCAGGATGTGGCCTTTTGCAGGGCTGACCTGCGCAGTGAGGAAGACGTAAAAGGAATGGTTGATTTCGCAGCAGAGACTTACGGCTCTGTAGATATTCTGGTTACATCGGGCGGCTCATGGAGTTTTGCCCACATTTATGACCTGCCGGAAGAGGATTTTATGAAAACACTGGATATCAATCTGGCCGGAGCGTACCGATGCGCAAAGCATGTCAGCAAATACATGGTGGAGCATGGCGTAAAGGGAAAGATTGTCTTAGTCTCCTCCAATGTGGCCTACATGCCGCAGCCGGTATTTGGCGG
>CAYLPF010000235.1:0-2851 GCA_964385485.1 uncultured Lachnospiraceae bacterium
ATCAAATATATTGTTATAAATGAGGTCCCACCGTGAAACCATCACCACCTGTATCCATACAAAAAACAGCACAGGATATCCTGCTTTTTCTTCAGGAGGAAGCCCTTGCAAGGTTTCCGGCTTTTCCGGAGGCCTTCGGACAGCTTTGCTTTCAGCCATATGACGGAACACTCGCTTCTCCTGCCCCGGAAAGCAATGCAGCTGTTTTTCCCTGTACCAAAAACAACAGAGCTGCCTTTTCCCACATGGAAAGCAGATCAGCCGCTTCCCTCGGCACAGACGGAACCTCACTCTATTATGATCCGGCGCTTGTCTGCAATGAATTTTTAAAGGACCCGGACACGCTGCGCCGGGCTTTTTTGCATCTTCACCTGCACTGTCTCTGTTTTCATATTTTAAAGCCGCAGCAAGTAAGCGCCTGCCTCTGGGATATGGCATGTGACATTTCGGCCGAACTGCTGGCTGCGCGGCTGGCTCCGGAGCTTTTTGCGGATGAACCTTCCATGGAACTTCTCCGCATGTCCAAACTGCGTAAAACGCAGGCTTGCGCACACACTGCCGGCGCCAAACAGACTTTTTTGCATACTGCCGATGCGATGTCTCTTCTTCCACTGTTGCAGAAGGATGAGAAGCTTCGCAGCCTTGCGAATGCCTGCGCCCGTGACTCCCACAAGCGCTGGTTTCGCGGTGAAGCACTGACCGTTTCTGACCGCTTTGCTGCGGGTGCGCTCAAACATGGCAGCACCGCCGAAAACGGCCACGTCAGAAGCGCATGCTACGGCAACGGCACAAAAAATTCTCCTGATTTTGAAGCGCTCCGCCATCTGGAAGAGCTGAAACGAAAATGGAGCCTTCCCCGAATCAAATTCGAAACCGACGTATCCCAAGGCACCGGAAAACGCGGCCTGGGCGCCGGGTCTGCTGCCGAAAACGCAGAGCTTGCCCGAAGGGATACCATCGATTATCACAGTTTTCTCAGGCAGTTTACCGTTGCCCGGGAGGAAGCGATCCTCGATATGGAATCCTTCGACTATATTCCGTATTGCTTTGGCCTGGCCCATTATGGCAATATGCCCTTTATCGAACCTCTGGAATACCGGGAGGTAAACCGTCTGGACGAGCTGGCCATCGCCATTGATACCTCCGGCTCCTGCTCCGGCAAAATCGTCCGGAGATTTCTGGAAGAGACCTGGAGCATCCTGCGCCAGCGTGAAAATTTCTTTGCGCGTATGAGGCTTCATCTGATACAGTGCGATTCCATGATCCAGGAGCATCGCATTTTCACCAGTGTGCAGGAATGGGAGGAGGCAGTGCCGAAGCTGAAGATCCTTGGTCAGGGAAATACAGACTTCCGGCCCGTCTTCGAATGTCTTGACAGGATGATTGAGGAAAAGGAGATTCATCATCTTCGGGGACTTTTGTACTTTACCGACGGAGACGGGATCTTCCCCCGCACTGCACCGGCTTACCGTACAGCCTTTGTTTTCCTGAATCATCGACTGGAAAAACAGAAAATACCGGACTGGGCGCTGCGGCTGAACCTCAACCTGCCGGAAGAATTTTAATTGAATTGTGAAAGGAACTTCACCATGAACATCAGAGACGCCAGACAGGAAATCATTCATACGATCATGGCCTATACGGCAAAAAATGAATGGGGCGGGTACGTGATCCCCTCTATACGCCAGCGTCCGCTATTGCTGATCGGTCCGCCGGGTATCGGTAAAACGGCGGTAATGGCGCAGGCCGCTGCCGAATGCGGCGTTGGCTTCGTCTCTTATACCATGACGCACCACACACGCCAGAGCGCCATCGGCCTGCCATTTATTGAACACCGCAGCTTTGGCGGCAGAGATTATGCCGTGACAGAATACACCATGAGCGAAATCATCGCATCCGTATACCGGTGCATGGAAGAAAGCGGCTGCCAGGAGGGACTGCTGTTCCTCGATGAGATCAATTGTGTCTCAGAGACGCTGGCTCCCGCCATGCTGCAATTTCTGCAGACAAAGACCTTCGGAAGCCACCGGCTGCCGGAAGGATGGGTGCTGGCAGCTGCCGGTAATCCCTCCGAGTACAATAAATCCGTCCGGGAATTCGATATCGCCACGTTGGACCGTCTCAAATACATTCCCGTCGAAGCGGATTATCATGCCTGGCGGCCATATGCGCTGGAAGCCCGCATACACGGCGCTATCCTCTCCTACCTCGATACTCATCCTGATCGATTCTACGTGCTGCAGCAAAGCTACAGCAGCCGGGCTTTTGCGACCGCCCGGGGCTGGGAGGATCTCTCCTGCATGCTTCAGGAATATGAAGCGCTTTCCCTTCCGGTCACCGCCGATCTGGTCTTGCAGTATCTGCACACGGAAGAACTGGCAAAAGATTTCGCGGGATATTACCACTGGTACAGATCCCGGGGAGATTCCCTGCCCGTTGTATCCATGCTGAACGGAGATCCTTCTGCGATGGATACCTGCCGCAGCCTGCTCAGGCAAGGAAACTTCGAAGAACAGCTTCACCTTGTCCATCTGATGCTTTCCTGCATCGGAAACCATCTTCAGTCCTTTCAAAATGAAACACTGCAGCAAAAAGCCTTTCAAGAGACGCTGGATCGGCTTGTGCGTTTCCGCAAACAGCGGGAGTTTTCCTCCCTGCCGGAGGCTGTGGATCCGTTTCTGGCAAAAGAACGCGAGGTACTGGATATCAGGAAAAAGCACGGCCTTTCCTCTGAGAATGAAATACAGAGTATGGAGCAGACATTATTTGCCCTGCAGGAATCTGCTTACCGTTACCGCGCTTCCCGGAACCCTTCCGGAGAGCCAAAGACGCAGCACCTTTCATCCGGAAA
>CAYLPF010000236.1:0-2850 GCA_964385485.1 uncultured Lachnospiraceae bacterium
AAGTTCTGCCGCCGATCAGGCGGCATAGATTCAGGGATGCACCCATGCGCGGTAACACTTTCATGCGCAGTGGCACGCGCAAAGCGCATGGGGGTTTACTGAGGAAAGGTGAAAAAATGAGACATCCGGAATTACTGATACCGGCCAGCAGTCTTGAGGTGCTGAAGACTGCTGTTATTTTTGGCGCGGATGCCGTTTATATTGGCGGAGAAGCTTTTGGCCTTCGGGCAAAGGCAAAAAATTTTTCTCTGGAAGAGATGGCGGAAGGCATATCCTTTGCGCATGAGCATGGCGTGAAGGTCTATGTAACGGCCAACATCCTGGCGCATAATTACGATCTGGAGGGCGTGGAAAAGTATTTTCAGGAGCTCAGGGAGCTAAAGCCGGATGCGCTGATCATTGCAGACCCGGGCGTATTTACGATCGCAAAGCGGGTCTGCCCTGAGATAGAGATCCATATCAGCACCCAGGCAAATAATACGAATTATGAGACGTACCGGTTCTGGTGGGAGCTGGGGGCAAAACGGGTGGTATCCGCCCGGGAACTGTCCCTGAGTGAGATCCGCCAGATCCGTGACAAGATACCGAAGGAGATGGAGATAGAGAGCTTTGTACACGGGGCAATGTGTATTTCCTATTCAGGCCGCTGCCTTCTGAGTAATTATTTTACAGGCAGGGATGCAAACCATGGGGCCTGTACCCACCCGTGCCGCTGGAAATATGCCGTAGTTGAGGAGACGAGACCGGGAGAATATATGCCGGTGGAGGAAAATGAGCGGGGTACCTTTATTTTTAACTCAAAGGATCTCTGCATGATAGAGCATATTCCGGACCTGATCGATGCGGGGATCGACAGCCTGAAGGTGGAAGGCCGCATGAAGACGGCGCTGTATGTGGCAACGGTGGCGAGAACGTATCGGAAAGCGCTGGATGATTATCAGAGGGATCCGGCGCTTTATGAAGCGAATATGGACTGGTACAGAGATCAGATTTCCAACTGTACGTACCGCCAGTTTACGACGGGATTCTTTTACGGAAAGCCAGGGGATGAATCCCAGATCTATGACAGCAGTACGTATGTGAAGGAGTCTACGTATCTCGGGATCATCGACCGTCAGCGCGGGGACGGGCTGTGCCTGATCGAACAGCGCAACAAGTTTTCCGTGGGCGAGACGATCGAGATCATGAAACCGGACGGCAGGGATGTTCCGGTAACTGTCGCAGCCCTTTATGATGAGGAAGGCAATTCAGTGGAAAGCGCCCCGCATCCGAAGCAGAAGCTGTGGGTCGATCTGGATGGAAAAGCGGAAAAATACGATATCCTGCGGCGCTCTGATAAACTTAAACGGCAGCGATGAGACAGGCTGTATACACGCCAAAGAATCCGCAGACAAATGTCCGCGCACCACGGAAAATTGTATTTTTCACGTACAAACGAACAAAAGTCCTTGTATTGCGGACAGAACAGGATTACAATATAAAATGTGTTTATTGTTTTACCACAGTAAAGCAATAAAAAGAATCATCTAAAACAGGAGGTAGATTGTTATGAAAAAATTAGCGGCACTTGCGATTTGTGCAGCGATGTGCTTTGCCGGCGTGATGAGCGTATCCGCAGCAGACACAGTGAAGATCGGCGTTTTTGAACCGGCATCCGGGGATAACGGCGCAGGCGGTAAGCAGGAGACACTTGGTATCCAGTATGCGAACAGTGTAGCCCCGACTGTTGAGATCGGCGGCACAGAGTATGATGTTGAACTGGTTGTTGTTGATAATGAATCCTCGGCAGAGAAGGCTCCTACAGCAGCTTCACAGCTTGTAAGCGAAGGAGTTTCCGTAGTGCTTGGTACATATGGCTCAGGCGCGGCGATCGCGGCTTCCGATACATTTGCGCAGGCCGGCGTTCCGGCGATCGGCGTTACATGTACGAACCCGCAGGTGACGGAAGGAAATACACATTACTTCCGTATCTGTTTCCTTGACCCGTTCCAGGGTACCGTACTTGCAAACTTTGCGGCGGACAATTTTGAGGCAAAGAAAGCATACGTCCTGACAAAGCTCGGCGATGACTATTCCGCAGGCCTTGGCTACTACTTCTCAGAGGCATTCAAGGATCTGGGCGGCGAGGTCGTGGAAGAGACATTCCCGGAAGGGAACGCAGATTTTACGTCCTATATCACGACTGCTGTCAACGAGGGCGCGGACGTTATCTTCGCCCCGACCTCCACAGAGGCAGCGCAGCTTATCATCGATACTGCGGCTTCCCAGGGCGCTGAAATGCCGCTGCTGGCAGGCGATACATGGGATTCCAACGTGATCCTGAGCGCGGCCGAGGGCAAAGATATAGAGATTTACGTAACGACCTTCTATCAGGAAGGCGGCAACCCTGAATTTGATGAGGGTATCAAGGAATGGATCAACAGTGATAAGACAAACCTGGCAAACAACGGCGGAAATGACACGATCGCAGCCGTTACAGCAATGGGTTACGACGCTTATTTCACAGCTCTTGAAGCGCTGAAGAACGCCGGTTCTACTGATCCGGCAGCGGTGAATGAGGCTCTGTGGACGACGACATATACAGGTGTTACGGGCGCGATCGCATTTGACGATGTGAACGGCGACGCACTCCGCGACACAGCTTACGTGAAGAAAGCGAACACAGAGACGGGCGCATGGGACTTCGTGGCAGAGCAGGGTGTTAACTAAAAGCGTGCGGCTGCTTTAGCGGTTTCACTGTGCATGAGAGGCTGGTTAAGAGGCTGCAGGATCTGCAGCCTCTTCTTTTGAGATTTCATCACTGTGTTATTTATGAAGAAGGGAGTTCCAAAATGGATTTTATCAACAAAA
>CAYLPF010000237.1:0-2847 GCA_964385485.1 uncultured Lachnospiraceae bacterium
TGGAATGCGGCTGGGAGCGCATTTACAGACGGCTGGCACAGCTTGGACGTCTCGATGTACTGAAGTGCCCGACACAGGTGCGCAATTACGCGACCGATGACGAAGTGTCCCAGTAACCCCATGCGCTCTGAGCGTACTACTGCGCACAATTCTGCAGGAAAGGATCTGTGTTTGTACGCAGCAAAAATCAGTGCATGAAACGCCATAAGATCTGTGACGTTTCCCATAGTATATATGTAACAGTTAAAAATCTAATAATGATTAGGAGTAATGTACAATGAAAATTACTGAAGCATTTGAACGTGGCGAATTTGTAGTTACTGCGGAAGTAGGACCGCCAAAGGGATTTCATATTGAACATGTGTTGGAAGAAGCAAAAACTTATCTGAAGGATATTACGGCAGTGAACGTGACGGACAACCAGTCTTCCGTTATGCGTCTCGGTTCCCTGGCAATGTGTAAGGCTTTGAAGGACGAAGGGCTGACCCCGATCTATCAGCTGACCTGCCGCGACCGGAACCGTATCGCGCTGCAGTCAGACCTCCTGAGCGCGGCCCTGTTCGGGATCGAGAACCTGCTGCTTCTGACAGGCGACCACACAAAAATGGGCGACCATCCGCAGGCAAAGCCGGTATTCGACCTGGATTCTGTTTCCCTGATCCATACGGTGAAGAAGCTGGAAGAAGGCGTAGACCTTGGCGGCAACGAGCTGGTCGGCGAAGCGCCGAAGTTTGCCAAGGGCGCGGTCGTATCACCGTGCAGTGATTCCGTTGACGCCCAGCTTGCGAAGATGGAGAGAAAGGTCGCTGCAGGCTGCGATTATTTCCAGACGCAGGCAGTTTTTGAACCGGAGAAGTTTATCAGATTCATGGAAAAGGCAAAACAGTTCGGCAAGCCGGTTCAGGTCGGTATCATCATTCCGAAATCCGCGGGCATGGCAAAGTTCATGAACAATAACGTTGCCGGAGTCCATGTTCCGGACGACATGATCGAAGAGCTGAAGAAGGACAAAGAGAAGACAAAAGCAGGCATCACTGGCGTGGAGATCGCTGCACGTATTATCAAAGAGTGCAGGCCGTACTGCCAGGGCGTACATATCATGGCGCTTGGATGGGAGTCGAAGGTACCGGCGCTTCTTGAGCAGGCCGGGATCTGATCTGAAGCGGAGAGACTTCATATTCCATATCCGCAGATTGATATTCTTTTGAAAGAAAAACGGAGTTCCTGAAAATATAGCACAAAAAAGTGTGCGTCCCTTTACTTCCGTGAAAAACGGGGGCAGGAGATGCACACTTTTTGTATATCTACTGATAGCAGACGACAGGGTATCCGTAGCTGACAGTCTCATAGATCAGTCTGGCCGCTTCTGTGGGGAGATTTATGCAGCCGTGGGAGCCGTTGGTCCGGTAGATGCTGCCGCCAAATTCGGTGCGCCAGTTGGCATCGTGCAAACCAATGTTGCCGTTGAAGGCCATCCAGTATTCCACATAGGAGCTGTAGCCCGGGCCGTTGAGCACGTCCGGGGACTGCATGTAGAAAATACTGTAAACACCGCCGGGCGTCTGGTTTTCCGTGCCGAAAGTGCCGGATACACAGTCTGTTTCCAGAAGCTGGCGGCCATCCTTGTACAGCCACACCTTCTGGTTTTCAAGATCTATCTCGACGTAACTGTCGCCGATGTCGTTTATTTCGCCGAATGCGCCGCCTTCATGAGCCCAGACGGGTTCTGCCGTTTCAAGCGTTGTGGACTGCAAGAGCTCCTGAATCCGCGCTTTTGTTGACTCTGTATCCAGCTTCCAGCCAAAATCGCCCTTATACAGTGTGATCTCTGTGCCATGGCTGGTGCGGAATCTTCGGGGATTTCCCTGGGTATCGTATTTCCGGGCGAGCTGTTCCACATAGGAAGTAAGGAAATCCGGGTCGAGAGTGAGCTTGTGATCCTCTGTTTCTATCATGTGATCCCGCAGATCAGAGCTGCGCAGGAATTCGTACTTTGTTCCGAATTTCATGGCAATGCGCAGATCGCGGTATTCGCCGTCCTCGGAATAGGGATTTATCAGATCTGTATCAGCCGATGCTTCGGCGCTGATCCATGTATCGTTTAAAAGCCACATCTGGCTGCTGTTTCCCGTAAAATCACTTAAAATCACAGAAGCGCCATTGAAGGGTTCGTCTGCGTCCAGTGTCAGGTATTTCCCGCTGCGGGACTGTATGTAGAAGGCTCCGTTTCCCGCATCCTTGAGCTGCCAGGACTGTGATACCGCATAACCGGAGGCGTCAGGATGTTCCATGGCGGCCATCGAGACGGAAAGGCCGTCTGCTGAGGCGGTCAGCGCATCCCCGGTATGCAGTGCGCTGAAACGGCAGGCAACTCCGGGAAGATCCTCGAGATAAAATTTCTGCTGATTGACATCAAGGGAACGGTACATCTGCAAAGCTTTGCTGTCGGTATCCTGTACTGTACAGTGCTTTACGTCCAGTATAAAGGCGGGGTCGGCTGCGCTGGCTATCTCGTACAGCCCCTGCGGGACATCAGCAAGGGAGACGAGGCCGCGGTCAGAGACAGACGAGGCTGCATCAGAGACGGCAGGGCTATTGCCGGCCGTGGTGTCGGCGAGGGCAGCAGAAGCGGGAAACGCAGCCATTAAAAAAGCGGCTCCCGCCAATAGTATGGAAAGAACGGTTTTGCGGTATTTCATTGCAGAATCCTCCTGGTATGTTGAATGGAATGGTATGCCTTTGGCTTGCATTTGCCAAATCATGCGGTTCAATAACATATTTTACCACAAAATGTATGTACGGGACAGCTTTTTTTCATAAAGTTCCTGGTTTTACAAGGATTTACTA
>CAYLPF010000238.1:0-2817 GCA_964385485.1 uncultured Lachnospiraceae bacterium
TTCGCCCGCGGCCGAAACACCGCAGCCGACTACTGAGTCAACGACATCACCACAGGATGACGCGTCCGGTACGCAGGAAACGGCTTCGGAGACGCAGGAGCCCCAGGCCGGGACGGAAACGCTCCCCTCTGAGACATCGCCGGAGACCGAGTCATCCGCGACAGAGGGAGTACAGACGGAGACTGCGGGAGAGACAACTGCTGCGGAGACGGAGAGCGAGACAGAAGAAAAAGAGAAAGAGAAGGAATCTGAGAAGGAGTCAGAGACTTCTAAATATAAATCGAATGAGGAATTGCTTGCGCATCAGAAGATCGTAGTTCCTCCGGACATAGAACTGGAGTTCCGTTTCACCCAGGTGGACAAACGGTATGCGGTTGTCTGCAACGATAAAGGAACGCAGGTTCATGAAAAGAAGGATGAAGAGTCCAGAGCGGTGGGCGAGCTGGAGTATTACGGAAGCTGTTATATCCTGGATGACCAGGGTGACGGATGGTATTATATCGAATCCGGCAATGTCCGGGGCTTTGTGAAGTCAGAGGATGTGGTTACAGATGACGTGGCGGAGCGTATTTTCCAGGTAAAAGGTTCGGAAGAGCTTCCGGCGGCCCGGCTTCTCGTCGCGCGTACAGAAAATGAGGCCTTTGAGTATACACACACCACAGTACAGGATGTGGTAGTGGCGAAGGAATATGCCATAGCTTCCGGTGAGGTGAAGATATACGAGCAGAGAAAGACAGACTCGTCAGTGACCGGCATTCTTTCAGATCAGGCATTATGCTATATTCTGGCAGATTCCGATAAGGAGTGGGTATTTGTGGAATCCGGCAATGCCAGAGGCTTTGTGGAGAAGAGCAGGCTCATTACGGGTTCTGCTGCGAGCCAGAAGGTCTCCGACCGGGGCGAAAAGAATATGGCACTTGCCCAGGTGCTGATCGCGCCGGAGGACAATAAGGCGTGCTATTATACGCTGACCTCCGTAACGGAAGCCTCACAGGCTGCAAAAACAAGAGAGGCAATGGTCAAATTCGCATTGCAGTTTGTGGGTTGCCCCTACGTCTGGGGCGGCACGAGCCTGACAAATGGAGCCGACTGCTCCGGGTTCGTACAGAGCATCTATGCGAACTTCGGATATTCCCTGCCGCGCGTGGCGGAGGATCAGGCCGGGTACGGTATGCAGATACCCGTCTCATCGGCGGAGCCGGGAGATCTGATCTTCTACGCACGGAACGGTTATGTTTATCATGTCAGCATGTACATAGGCAACGGCCAGGTGATACAGGCTGCGAACAAGAACGCAGGTATTATTACATCCGGAATCGGCGGCGACGCGGTGTGGGCGACCCGTGTGATTACAGATTAAAAGTTACTATTCGGAACCGGACTGCCGTCCTTCCCTTGCCCGGGAAGAATGAGCTGAACGGTTTCGATCCGGTTCTTATCCATTTTTACGACGGTAAGCAGGATGCCCTCTTCGGTGGTCACTGACTCCTTTTCAACAGGCAGATGATCCAGCTTCTCAATGATAAGGCCGCCGATGGAATCGTAATCATCGGAGGAAAGGGAAAGCTTCAGGGCGTCGTTGACGTCATCCAGTTTTACAGAGCCTTCGATGATGTATTCACGGTCTGAGACCTGCTGGATCAGGTCTTCCTCGTCCTCATCGTATTCATCGCGGATCTCCCCGACGATCTCCTCAAGAAGGTCTTCCAGAGAGACCATACCGACAGCGGCGCCGTACTCATCGAGCACGATGGCAATGCTGACTGAGGATTTCTGCATCTCGATCAGCAGTTCCGAGGTCTTTTTGTACTCATAAGTGAAATACGGTTCGTACATGACGTCCGTTACTTTAAAATCTTCCGTATCGTTACAGAAGAAGAAGTCTTTGATATTCAAAATACCGGTGATATTGTCCCGGTCATTTTTGTAAACAGGGAGGCGGGTATATTTTTCACTGTGGAAAATTTCCCGTACCTCTGCGTAAGAGGCGTTTTCACTGACAGATACCACATCCGCCCGGGGCACCATGACATCTCTGGCCTGGGAGTCACCGAAGTCCACTACATTATATATCATTTCCCGTTCTTCTTTTTCAATGACGCCCTCTTTGTGACTGACATCCACGATCGTACGGAGCTCCTTTTCCGTCATGGTATTCAGCGAACTGTCCGCGTCAACGTGCATAAGCTTCAGAAGAAACCGGCAGATCGTGTTGATGATAATGATCACCGGAGTCAGAAGCTTCATCAGGAACAGGATAACAGAAGCATAGGAAAGGGAAAGCTTCTCTGAGTTTACTGTCGCGTACGTTTTCGGCGTGATCTCACCGAAAATAAGTATGATGATCGTAAGAATACCGGTAACTATGCCGACCGCTCCGCTGCCAAACATTTTGATGGCGAGCGCTGTAGCGAGCGCTGCGGAAAAGTTATTGACCAGATTGTTTCCGATCAGGATAGCGCTCAGCATTTTGGAAGAATTTTCAATCGTTTTCAGGACAATGTCAGCGCGTTTATCCCCTTCTTCGGATAATGCCTGGAGCCGGATGCGGTTCACCGTGGTAAGCGCCGTCTCAGCAGAGGAAAAAAAGGAAGAAAGCAATACGAGAATTAACAGGGTCAGAAGCTGTATGGCATCTTCTGAGGTCAAAAGATCATCTCCTTTTAAAATTAAACATAAAACAGTTATCCTGAATCATACAATAATTTCAGATAAAAAGCAACGTAAAGTTTGCGTAAAGCATCAGAATCCGATTTCTTGTATCATAGGAAACTTCGTCTCCTATGACACAAAAACGCTCCGCGAGGGTGTTGGGTG
>CAYLPF010000239.1:0-2814 GCA_964385485.1 uncultured Lachnospiraceae bacterium
TACCCGGCCGGGCCGACGAGGAGGAACACAAGTGGCAATAGATCAGAGTAAAATCAGAAATTTTTGTATTATAGCACATATCGACCATGGCAAATCTACGCTGGCCGACCGGATCATCGAGATGACAGGGCTCCTGACCAGCCGTGAGATGCAGAATCAGGTACTTGACAATATGGATCTGGAACGGGAACGGGGGATCACGATCAAATCCCAGGCAGTCCGCACCGTTTATAAGGCGAAGAACGGCGAGGAGTATATTTTCAATCTGATAGACACTCCGGGACATGTGGATTTCAACTATGAGGTGTCAAGAAGCCTGGCGGCGTGTGACGGGGCGATCCTTGTGGTGGATGCAGCCCAGGGGATTGAAGCGCAGACGCTTGCCAACGTATATCTGGCCCTGGACCATGACCTGGACGTGATGCCGGTCATCAATAAGATCGACCTGCCAAGCGCGGATCCGGAGCGTGTCATCAATGAGATTGAGGACATCATCGGCATCGAGGCGCAGGATGCGCCGCTGATCTCCGCCAAGACAGGACAGAATGTGGAGCAGGTACTGGAGGCTGTCATTGAGAAGATCCCGGCTCCCAAGGGGGATCCGGATGCGCCGCTTCAGGCGCTTATTTTTGACTCAGTTTACGATTCCTATAAGGGAGTTATCATATTTGTGCGTATCATGAACGGAACGGTAAAAAAGGGTACGCCGATCCGCATGATGGCAACGGGGGCAGAGGCAGAAGTGGTGGAGGCCGGTTATTTCGGGGCCGGTCAGTTTATCCCCTGCGAAGAGCTTGGCGCCGGTATGGTAGGCTATCTGACTGCCAGCCTGAAAAATGTAAAGGATACCCGGGTAGGCGATACAGTGACGTGTGCGGCAAACCCGTGTGATGCGCCGCTTCCGGGCTACAAGAAGGTCAATCCGATGGTATACTGCGGCATGTATCCGGCGGACGGGGCGAAGTATCCGGATCTGCGGGATGCGCTGGAAAAGCTTCAGCTCAATGACGCGTCCCTGCATTTTGAGCCGGAGACTTCCATTGCCCTTGGCTTTGGTTTCCGCTGCGGATTTCTCGGCCTTCTGCATCTGGAGATCATCCAGGAGCGGCTGGAGCGGGAATACAATCTCGACCTTGTAACGACAGCGCCAAGTGTTATCTATAAGGTATATAAGACGAATGGGGAAGTCATCGAGCTGACAAATCCATCGAACCTTCCGGATCCGTCGGAGATCGAATATATGGAAGAGCCGGTGGTGGCGGCTGAGATCATGGTGACGACAGAATTCATCGGCCCCATCATGGAGCTGTGCCAGGAGCGCCGCGGTATTTACGGCGGCATGGAGTATATTGAGGAGACGAGAGCGCTCCTGAAATATACGCTGCCTCTGAATGAGATCATTTACGACTTTTTTGACGCTTTGAAATCGCGCTCCAGGGGTTATGCGTCCTTTGATTATGAGCTGAAGGGTTATCAGCGTTCCGATCTGGTGAAACTGGATATCCTGGTTAACCATGAGGAAGTGGATGCGCTTTCCTTTATCGTACACGGAGAGACTGCGTACGAGCGCGGCAGGAAGATGTGCGAAAAGCTGAAGGAAGAGATCCCGAGGCAGCTTTTCGAGATACCGATCCAGGCGGCGATCGGCAGCAAGATCATTGCAAGAGAGACCGTCAAGGCCATGCGCAAGGATGTCCTGGCAAAATGCTATGGCGGGGATATCACGCGAAAGAAGAAGCTTCTGGAAAAACAGAAGGAGGGAAAGAAGCGTATGCGTCAGGTGGGAAATGTGGAGATCCCGCAGAAGGCGTTCATGAGCGTACTGAAACTGGACGATAAATAGGCCGGAGCTGCGTTTATGATAAGCGGGCCGGCATTTACGATAAGCGGGCCGTTTTAAGCCCACAGCAGGAGGCGCCCGAAAAGACATGGCGGGAAATACGAAGTTGATGAAATGAGGGATCGGATGACGGAACTACAGCGGCAGAAGGAACTGGAATTGTACGTTCATATTCCGTTTTGTGTAAAAAAATGCGCATACTGTGATTTTTTATCTGCTCCGGCAGATCTGTCTGTACAGGAATCTTATATAAAGGCGCTGAAAAAAGAAATTGAAAATTTTCCATACAGCGAAGAATACCGTGTCTCCACGGTATTTTTTGGCGGAGGCACCCCCTCCGTTTTACCGGCGGATATGATCTGCGGGCTGCTGGATCTGATACAGGGCAAATTCTCCTTTGACGCGGATGCGGAAATATCCATTGAATGCAATCCAGGGACGGCAGATGGGGAAAAGCTGGCAGGCTGCCGGGAGGCCGGGTTCAACCGCCTCAGCATCGGGCTCCAGTCGGCGGATGACAGAGAGCTTGCGCTTCTGGGACGTATTCATACCTGGAAAGACTTCTGCGGAACATATGAGCTCGCTGGAAAAGCGGGATTTTCCAATATTAATGTCGATCTGATGTCAGCTCTTCCCGGCCAGACATCTGAAAGCTGGGAGCGGACGCTGCGCCGGGTGCTGGAGATGAGGCCGCAGCATATTTCGGCTTACAGCCTGATCGTGGAGGAAGGGACGCCCTTTTATGATACGTATCATGAGGATGCGGAGAGGCGCGACAGAGGAGATACGCCGAAGTATCTCCCGTCTGAGGAGGAAGAGCGGAGGATGTACTGTCTGACGGAGCAGTTATTATCAGAGGCGGGACTGTACCGGTATGAGATATCGAATTACGCGCTGCCGGGATATGAGTGCCGCCACAACAAAGGCTACTGGCAGGGGACGGATTACGCGGGGTTTGGCCTGGGAGCGTCGTC
>CAYLPF010000240.1:0-2777 GCA_964385485.1 uncultured Lachnospiraceae bacterium
TTCCTGCGGCAGAAGGATCGCAGTACTGCGGAGAAATAATCATTCAGTTTTTCAGGCGATGATGTGAAATCACCGCTGTCGGGGAAATACAGCTCCTGATCATCGAAGGAGCGCTTGAAAGCGGGCAGGATCACCTCTTCCGGCTGGGGGAGAAAACGCCCGCTTTTTTTGATGTAGCAATTGCAGGCCTTTGCTTTCTCGCGGTATTCCTTATCCACGTAGGCCGCAACGCTTTTGTGGATGGCCTGATCCTCCAGCGGAAGATAATAATACTCTTTATAATCCGGGAAAAAGTGGTACAGAGTTCCCTCAAAAAGCCTGATCTGCAGCGCAGCCTGACATCCCTCTGCATACAGATGGTACGGCCCTCTCTGGATGGAAAACGCGGCGGGAAGCGGCTTTGACAGGGTCAGGGAAGCCGACAAAGCGGCGGGAATATACTGCACGGATTTAAGAGCCGCAAACTTCCCCCGCAGCAGCGGAAGATAAGCAGACATGCAGAGAATCTTCGTCATTCCGATCATATCGTCATGGTTGTGAAGCAGCAGCAGGTCACGAAGCTGACCATCGCCGGAAGCGGCGTACTTCCGGAACAGCGGGATCATACGCTTTCCGGCAAGACGATCCTTCCGCTGCCAGCCAACAAACGCTTCCAGCGAACTCTGGTTCATACGATCCAGCGGGAGGAGCCTGCCGAGAAAGCGGTATTCTTTATAAAGGTCAAGGGAAAAAGAAGTGCCCAGCGTGTGCGGCAGGCCGCAGCTGTCCGCCTTTTTTGTGAGATAAGGCACATCAAAGGTACTTCCGTTAAAATGTACAAGCGTATCATAGCGGGCCGCCATATCGAGAAAAGCGCCAAGCACTGCCGGTTCATCCTCCGGGCCTTCGGCAAGGAACTGTGTCAGCTTCCAGCAGCCTTCATCGGAAAACAGGACGCCGATCAGGAAAACAATAGAAGAGACCGGAGAAAATCCGGTGGTCTCAATGTCAAAAAACAGGCAGTTTTCCGGATCATAGCCAAGTATTTCATGATAAGTATCAAAATCAGGTACTGATTCAGTGAAGACAATCATGCTGTACCCCGTTTCTGTCAGTTTACTTCTGTCGCGGAAAAACCGCTGGAACAGTGCATTTCACCGTCGTCTGTGACAAACATTGCCTCGATGTCATCAATGGATTCGATCAGTTCCATACCGCGTTCCAGGCCCAGCACGAAACATGTAGTGCTTAAGGCGTCGCCGTCGGCTGAAGAATCAGACAGGATGGTGACGCTTTTCAGCCCGTTCTGCACGGGATAGCCGCTGTCGGGATTCAGGATATGGTGATAGATCGTGCCGTCTTTTTCGAAAAAACGCTCATAAGTGCCGGAGGTCACGACAGATTTATCATCCACCTGTACAATCGCGATGATATCGGTCGCCTCACCGAAGGGATCGCGGATACCGATCTTCCAGTCAGTTCCATCCGGCTTTATCCCCACGGCGAGGACATTTCCGCCGAGATTGATCCAGGCGCTCTGTATTCCCTTCTCTGCAAGAAGGTCTTTTAAACGGTCTGCAATATAGCCCTTGGCGATCCCGCCGAGGTCAATGGCAGCCTCCGGATCATCCAGTGTGACAGTATTGCCGTCAAGATGAAGCAGAGAAAAACCAACGTGCTCCCGGGCGGCGGCGATCACTTCATCGTCGGGAACATTGCCTGGATTGTTCTGAAAATCCCAAAGGTCGATGTACGGCGCTACCGTAATATCAAACGCGCCGTCAGAAAGGCCTGAATACTTCATGGCAAGCCGGATAAGGGCCGCCGTCTCATCGGACACCTCCACAGGCTTGCCGCCGCTGTGATTGACATTCCAGACGTCGCTCCCCTCCCGTGTACGGCTGAGCAGCGATTCATATTTTGCCATTTCGTCAAAGCAGTCCTGCAGGAGAGAGGTATCCTCTGTGCCGTTCAGCTTGATCGTAACTATCGTATCAAAATAAAACCCGGTGTCAGAGACGGATTCGGAGCTGATCTCTCCGGAGCCGGAGGCACCGCCGGATTGTGCGCTGCCTGCCTGGCTGCTGTCTGTCTGGCTGATATTTGCCTGCTGGCCTGCTGTCTGTCTCTCTGTATTTGCCATGGCGCTTTCTGTCCGGGACAGGCTGTGGCAGCCGGAAAGGCTCAGACAGAGGAGGAGAGGGCATAATCTGTAAAATTTCTTATAAGAACGCATATATACTCCTGGATTCTGATGTGCGCGGGCTTAAACCCGTTTCGTCTATAACCACGTAAAAGTTTATCACGCAGTGTTTTTTTTGTAAAGAAAAAATCAAGCCGTCATCCGCTTTGGTATAAGCTGTCATCCGCCCTGTTGTAAACCGGCCGGACGGCAGGAGCCGGAGCGGGGCAGCGGTATGACTATATGCAGCTCAAATTCCTGGCCGGACGTCTCATAGCTCATCGTGCCGCCATATTTTTCCGTCAGAGACCGGATATTTTCCAGCCCGTAGCCGTGCTCCCGGCTATCCGGTTTTCCGGATAAGATCCGGTCTCCCTTCTTTTTCAATTCACCTTCAAAATAATTGTGGAAGCGCATTACGGCGAACTCATCCGACGTGCCGATCTTTATATTAATTTCCTTCATGTTTACGTAACGCAGCTTTTCTGTAGCTTCCACCGCATTGTCCATAGCGTTGCCGAATATGGCGCACAGATCCAGGCTCTGGATGAAACCAAGACATTTGCCATCCACAAACGGCACGAGACGGATCCCTTTTGCCTGACATTCCCTGATC
>CAYLPF010000241.1:0-2774 GCA_964385485.1 uncultured Lachnospiraceae bacterium
TCAAGGCTGAAACAGTTTTAATTCTGATAATCCATACTGGATACCAGATCTTCGCCGACACGCTCCAGATGCTCCAGAAGCTTTTTCTGTGCGGTCTCCGCATCTTTATTCCGGATACTCTCCAGGATTGCCCTGTGATACGGGATGCAGTTGTCAATATTCTGGCTTATCTTGAATGTTCGCTCGCGGAATCGGCGAAGCCTTTTTACGATCTCTTTGTTGATCGAAATCAGCAGTTGGTTGTGGCTGCATTCGACTATTAAGGTGTGGAATTTTTCGTCCAGCAGAGCAAGTTCAGAACTGTCTTTTGCCTCGGCGGCTTTTACGGTTTTTGAAAAATTGCTCTCCAGCTTCCTGAATTCCCTGTCCGTACAGCGTTCCACGGCCAAACGGACCGCCAGAGGCTCGATGGCCATACGAACCTCATTGAAGTCCTTCAGCTCTACCTCATTATCCCGAAACCATCCGGCCAGTTCCTCGCTGTTAATTTCTTCTTTCCGTGAGACAAAGGCTCCTTTTCCCTGGATAATCTCGACCATGCCTTTTGCCTGCAGCAGCCGAAGCGCCTCGCGTACGGAACCTCTCCCGATACTCAGCTCCTCACAGAACACCTTCTCTGAAGGGAGTTTGTCTCCGATCTGTATCGTATCATTCTGGATATATTTTTTTATCTCTTCTTCAACCTGTTGTACTACTGATACTTTTTCTATCGCTTTCATCCGCTTATCCTCAGCTATTGCCTTTTAAATCTTTTCAACGGTACGGTTGGAAATTTACTGTTATGCCATCAGTTCTTCAATGATCCCCTTCTGCTCATCTGTCATAGGCTTAAAGGGAGAACGGCACATGCCGCAATCCACACCGCGGAGTGTCCATGCATACTTAACCGCGTTGAAAATACCGACGCTCACCATGGCTTCTACACGAAGATTGATCTGCTCCTGCGCCTTCAGAGCCTCGGCAAAATCACCGGCCTGATACAGCTCTCTTACTTTCAGAAACAGCGGCGCAAACAGGTTCACCGTGGTACCGATCGTCGCGGTTGCGCCCATGGAAAGAGAAGCTAAGAACTGCTCATCAAAGCCATTAAAGATCACCTTTTCCGGATAAGCCGCATGCATACGTTCCAGGGCATAGAGATTCTGGGAGGTATGCTTGATGCCGATCATATCCGGATTGTCCAGCAGCCGCTTCGCATTTACTTTGTTGAACTCAATGCCGGTAAACTGCGGGATGTTGTAAATGATCCCGGGGAATCCCGGTACTGCATTCAATATATCTTCGTAGTAGCTGAGAATCTCATCCATGGTAAAATGATAATAGTACGGCGGAATCATGGAGACAGCTTTTGCCCCTGCCTCTTTTGCATGACGGGCAAGCTCAATTGCATCTGCCGTGCGGATCGTACCCACATGGGCGATGACAGGGAGGGCGCCTGCTGTCTCATCCAGCACAATCTCGAGCACCCTTTTTCTTTCTTCTGTGGTAAGCAGGAGACCTTCTCCCGACGAGCCGCAGCAATAAAAGCCTTCTACGCCGTCTTTCATCTGCTGACGGACAAGCTCACGCAGCGCGTTATAATTTATGCTCTGATCCGCATTCATAGGAATGATCAGAGCCGAAAAAATCTTCTGAAGCTCCGGCTGATTTACCATGCAGTCCATCCTCCATCCATGATAACATTTGACCCTGTCATATATTTTGACGCATCGGAGGCAAGGAAAATAATAGCGCCATTATATTCATCCTCCTTAGCCATTCTTCCGATCGGGATACGCGCACAGTAATTTGCCTGGAAGTACTGATCCTGGGTCTCTCTCCATACGCCTGACGGGGTAAAGGTATTCACGCGGATGCCGTCTTTTCCCCAATATGTAGCCAGATATCTGGTCAGATTATAGATACCGGACTTCGCTGCGGAATATGCGACCGGCTTAATGAACGGAACGCCCGTCATCTCCTTCTTATATGCGTAAATGTCCTGAACCGGTGATACCATACCATAGATGGAACCGATGTTTATGATAGAGCCGCCTTTACCGGCATTCTTCATTCTGGCGCCTACCGTCTGACAGGCCAGGAAGGTTCCTACCAGATTGACCTCTACTACCTCCCGGAAAACTTCCTCAGGAAAGTTCTCGAAAGGTCCCGACACTTCGGGCGGGGCGCTGGGCTGCGTGTCAATTCCCGCATTGTTTACCAGGACATCCGGACTTCCCCACACGTTCTCAATATCGTCGAGGGCGTTCTCCAAATCGTCTTTTTTAACGATATCAACCTGATAGAACCTGAGATTGTCATCCTTAATTCCGCCAAATATTTTTTCAATCTTGTCTGCCCCGGCATGCCGTCCGAAAACTGCCACCTTTGCTCCTCTTTCGTGAAGAGCCTTTACATACTGAAATCCTAACTGTCCAAAACCGCCGGTCACGATACACACTTTGTCCCTTACACTAAACAACTGGTCTTCCATGCAATTTACCTCCATTAATGATATTCGCCCATGACATGTCATAATCCGATCCTCAAAAACAAAATACACCTCAACTGAACATAGGACAAATTCAGCCTGTTTTCTTGCATCATGTGAGATTGTATGACGTGTTGTGATAATATTATACTACCATTTTGCACCTGTTTTTTCAATAAAAAATATGCACAAAATTCGCGGCGTTTTTTTGTTAAAGGTGAGAGCGGATAAATTTCCGGGAAGCTTTCCTATAGTAAACCCCCATGCGCTTTGAACGTACCACTTCGCATGAAAGTTTATCGCG
>CAYLPF010000242.1:0-2763 GCA_964385485.1 uncultured Lachnospiraceae bacterium
AATATCTGTAAGGGAGTGACGAAAACTGAATACCGGGATATTTGTAGGTGCAGTAATGGCAGCATTGGGAGGGATACCGTCGCAGGAGCTGGTGGTATTTCTGATTTCCATGCTGCCAGTTTTGGAATTAAGGGGCGGACTTCTGGCAGCATCCTGGCTGGGAATCCCGCTATGGCATGCAGCCGCTCTGTGTATTTGCGGCTGCTTCCTGCCGGTTCCATTTATTCTGCTTCTGATCCGCAGGATACTTGAGGGGATGAAACGGATTGCGTGGACGAAAAAGCTGGCCGGCCATCTGGAGAATCATGCACTGGCGCAAAGCGATGAGATACGGCGCTATGAATTCTGGGGATTGTTGCTCTTTGTGGGCGTTCCGCTTCCCGGTACAGGAGCCTGGACCGGCTCACTGATCGCGGCTTTGCTGGGCATCCGGTTTTCGAAAGCGCTGCTTGCGATTTTTATCGGTATTTTGATATCGGCCGCGATGATGTCGGGGCTTGCTTATGGGATACTGGATTTTTTCTGGTAAGGGGAAAGAAGAACACAAAAGCTTACGGCAGAATGCCGGTTGATGGCATCTGGGAATATGTTTTTAGTAGAAATCTCACCGGTCGTGTGATAGACTTGTGCCATACAGATTCTGTTTCGGAAGGAGAGACCCGTGAACGGGCCGCTTTCTTCCGGGGAAAGGCGGAAAAAATGGCTTCCTACGAAAGCTTTGCAAGAGTATACGATCTGTTCATGGACAATATCCCCTACGGGGAATGGAGCACATACCTGCGCCAGCTTCTGTTAAAATATGATGTGCAGGACGGCCTTGTTCTGGAGCTGGGCTGCGGCACAGGCTCCATGACGGAACTGCTGGCCGGATACGGATACGATATGATAGGTTTGGATAACTCTGTAGAGATGCTGGAGATCGCCCGGGAGAAAAAGGAGCAGTCCGGCCATGATATCCTGTATCTGCTGCAGGATATGCGTGAATTTGAGCTGTACGGAACGGTGAAGGCTGTGGTGAGCGTCTGCGATTCGATGAATTACATAACGGATCCGGAGGATCTGCTGACAGTATTTAAGCTGGTGAACAATTACCTTGATCCCGGCGGCGTGTTTATTTTTGATATGAATACCATATATAAATATGAAGAGCTTCTGGGAGATACGGTGATCGCGGAGAACCGGGAGGAGAGCAGCTTTATCTGGGAGAACTGGTATGACAGTGATGAAAGGATCAATGAGTATGATCTGACGCTGTTCATCCGCCGGGAAGACGGTCTGTATGAGAAGTATGAGGAGACGCATTACCAGAAAGCGTATGAGATCAGTGAGATCTGCCGCCTGCTTAAGGCGGCGGGGCTGCGGCCTGAGGCCGTGTACAATGCTTTTACCACAAAAGCGCCGGAGCCGGACAGCGAGCGGGTGTATTTTGTGGCGAGAGAACAGACGAAGCAGAAAAAACATTTGGAAGCTGTGGATTATACTCGCGGACGGAATTAATTGCCATTTCCAATTGTTCGCTGTGTTATATGCAGTTGTCCGGCGGAACGCTTTCTTTTTTGAAGGCTTAAATAGCCGGAAGGACACGATACTTTTTATGCTTTAGCATAAGGAGTCTCAAACGTTTCATTATAATTCAGTTCATCCGACTCAATTTCGGCAATCACGCCGTCCTTCCACTTAAATCTCAGATAACGGTATATGACCTCGTGGCTGCGCAGGTAGGAAGAGGAGCTCAACAGGTTATAAAGCCCGGTGGGCTTTACGTTATTTTCCCGGCACAGATCTTCTTCCGAGACCGGTTCACCATTGATGAAAAAGTTTGCGATCATCGCGGAGATCGGGTCATCGTATGGGATATCCCGGATAGACATCACGAGATAATTTGACGCAAGCTCGCTGTAGGCCACCTGTATCGTGTAACCCTTGTAAGCTTTGATAAAAGCTTCCCGTCCATCCCCTGGACTTATACCGGCGGAAGTTGTATTGCCCTCCATTTCGAACAGGCTGGCAGGGGCAATGTCAGTCGGCTTTTTTTCGCAACCTGACAAAAGAAGAAGCGAAAATAAAAGAATATATAGCAATTTTTTCATAAATGCAAAGTCCCTTTTTCTTCTGGTTACTTATAAATTATCATATTATAAAAAAAGAATCCAGATATATTTATGCGTTTTTTGAAACTAAAATGTGGACATTTGAAAAAGGAATGTGAAATAAACCTTAATTTTTCGGGAAGACAGTTGACTTTTTACATATTTTAGATTAATCTTTCAAATGAATTTTAAAGATTATACATAGTTTTTAAGCGGCTTGTCAAGTGGTGGGGGAGACATGCCGCAGGGGGTTAAAAATCATGTTCAAAAAGAAACAGAGGCATAATAGTAATATGGCAGGTAACATTGAACTGGCGAAGAAGAGAGAGCGAAGGGATAAGCTGATCGCGGTGCTCAACAAATACTCACTGTTTTTCCATGCGGTTCTTGCATGCGGAATCTGCTTTCTGATCGAGTGGATCTCGCGGCATTCTTTCATAGAAGCATGTTATTTTGTGGTGGATCGCAATCTTGTGTTTTTGTATAATTCACTGATCGTATTTTCATCGCTGATGCTGGTGTACATAGTAAGAAGGAGAGCCGTACTCCGTGCGATTATCAGCTTTTTCTGGCTGTTCCTCGGAACGATTAACGGCTGTATCCTCGCAAAGCGGGTTTCACCCTTCAGCTTTACGGATCTCAAGATGGTAGGCGATCTGTTTACGATGGAGAG
>CAYLPF010000243.1:0-2758 GCA_964385485.1 uncultured Lachnospiraceae bacterium
ATTTATATCCTTTTTCCTGTAAAATCTTTTTCAGCTTCAGATAATTCTCAATGATTCCATTATGAACAACAGCAATGGATTCTGCCTCATTAAAATGCGGATGCGCATTTTTGTCGGAGGGTATCCCGTGGGTGGCCCATCTCGTATGCCCGATCCCGCACTTTCCCGGCAGCTTTTCGCCGCCATGAGTCATCTCCCGCAGCACCTTCAGTCTTCCTCTGGCTTTTGCCATCCGGATCTTCTCTCCGTCGAAGACCGCGATCCCGGCCGAGTCGTATCCGCGATACTCCAGCTTGTCAAGGCCATCGAGCAATATCGGAGCTGCCTCTTCTTTTCCGATGTAACCAACAATACCACACATACTACTACCTCCAATAATCCTTATTCATCGTGCATCTTACTATCAGTTTCTTCGGAAGCTTCCTGTAGTTCTTCCCCAGACGGTATCCAAGGAACTTGCAGCCGCTCTGCCATACAAGCTTCGGCAGCAGATACGGCTTTTTCTGCTTTATCATGCAGACAGCTGTCTGCTTCACCATGCGGATCCCCTCGCTTTCCGACTTTATGCCGGAGAATACATCCGGGTACTGTGCCTGGGAAACTCCCAGGTCAAAATTCCGGCGGAACTGCTGCATGCCGCTGTAATTGTGAGAATGGATGACCCGCGCCTTCGCGCAGTATGCTACCGCATATCCTTTCTGGATCAGCCTCCCGGCAAATATCATATCTTCATTAAAAACAGTATGCCGCGGGAACCCTCCCAGTTCCTCATATGCGCTTCTGCGGTACATCGCGCATACGTTGGAACAGAAAAATGTCTTGACGCCAAGCTCCGGAAGATCCTGTGCTGTCTTGATCCGGCTTTCCGTCCCATAATTAAAGTTCCTCGTATATTGCTCCAGCACACCGCAATCCGGAGCCGGGAGCTGCCTCGCGTACGACGCGCAGACACGCGCATCTGAAAACGGCTCATACAGTGCTTCGATCAAATGGCTGTCCGCCGGAACGGCGTCCTGCGTCATATAAAGCAGGTAATCCCCCTGTGTCATGGACGCTGCCATGTGCCGCGTCCCGCCATGGTCAAACTCCCTTTTCGTGATATGTGTCACTTCAATATCCGGAAGCCCCTTTATACAATTTTCATCAAAATACTTTTTTTCTGTATTTACCAGCAGGATCCTGCCGGGAGGAAGCGTCTGCTCCTGCAGGCCCACAAGCAGGCTGCGCAGCTCTTTTCCCGGACGGTATACCGGTATGATCACATCGATCTTCGTATCTGGCATGATCTCCTCCGTAAAACACTCATGGGAATGATACCGGACGGATCGCTCCGCTCCCGGACTCCCGCAATCCGGGGATCATTGTATTCCTGTATCGGAAATGATCTTATTGCTGATCTCCTGCACGGTCTGGGACGGCGTATACCCTTCCTCCCCGAACAGGTACGCATGGAGCTGTGTCACATTTGCCGCCAGATTTACCGGCACAACACAGTCTCCCGCGGAAATATTCGCCGTCTGGTAATCAAACGGGAATCCGGTGCTGTCCGCGATATTGTATTTTGCAATGCCGGATGCCAGGGAGAGAAGCTCTGTATTGCTCAGGCTTGTGGAAATATAATCCACCATGGAATTGACCATGCTCACCACGCCGGTTACGCCCTGCGCCTTCGCCGCGTCAAAGATCTTGCTCAGCACCGTACGCTGCCGTTCCGTACGTTTATAGTCCCAGCCCTCCGTATAACGGATCCGGCAGTACGCCATCGCCTGAAGGCCGTTCACCTTCTGATAACCGGCAGACTGGATCTCCTCATAGCTGTCGATCCCCGCTACCTGGGACGTCTCCACCAGATAATCATTCAGGTATCCTCTCTCTTCCTCCGTGATATCCAGCTCGATGCCTCCTACCAGATCCACGGCCTTGATGATCGCATTAAAATCCACGGTCACAAAATCCGTGATGTCAAGATCCAGATTCTTGTTCAGCATATTTACTGAGCGTTCCGCTCCGCCTCCCGCGAAGCATTCCGTGGCTTTCCGGTACTCGCCGTTCGTATTGTCCAGATATGTGTCCCGGTACACAGATACAAGCTTCACGTCCCCTGTCTTCTCATTAATACTGGCTACCATGATCGTATCACTGTTCGAGCCGCCCTCAAGCTCGCCCTCACGGGAATCCACGCCGAACAGCGCGATATTGCGGTATCCTGATTTGCTGATGCCGCTGTTTACAAGAATATCCTTCAGCTTCACCCGGTCCAGGCGGCCAAGCTGCGCCACCGCGAACAGGCCGAGCGCCAGTACGAGAAGCACAATGATCTCTATGATAAAAATAATCTTTCTGCGTTTTTTCTTTCTCTTTTTCCCTTTTCTGCTGCCGGGATCCTGCGGCTCATAATAACCCTGTCCGCCGTAATATCCGCCAGGCTCTCCGGTGTAGCCCTGCCGACTGTACCTCGGTTCCCCGCCGTAGTAGCTGCCAGGCTCCCCGGTGTAGCCCTGCCTCTGCTGGCTGTACCCCGGATCCCCGCCGTAGTAGCTGCCAGGCTCCCCGGTGTAGCTCTGCCCCTGCTGACTGTACCCCGGATCCCCGCCGTAATATCCGCCAGGCTCCCCGGTGTAGCCCTGCCCCTGTCGGCTGTACCTCGGATCCCCGCCGTAATATCCGTCCGGCTCCCCGTTATAGCCCTGCTGGCTGTATCCTCTGCTGTCCCTTTTATTTGTATTTTTGTCTTTTCTATTTGCCATGAATTACCCTT
>CAYLPF010000244.1:0-2739 GCA_964385485.1 uncultured Lachnospiraceae bacterium
GCCGTATATTACTTCATCCATTATTATACAGCTCCTCACCATTGCCATTCCGGCTCTGGAGGAAATGCATAAGGACGGAGAGGACGGTCGTAAGAAAATTGCGGCAATCACCCGTTATGTCACAGTAGCGCTGGCTCTGATCGAAAGTACCGCAATGACCATTGGATTCGGAAGATCGGGACTGATCCCGAGTATGAACGTACTCAAGGGTATCACAGTAGTCGTCGCACTTACAGCAGGAAGCGCCTTCCTGATGTGGGTCGGTGAGAGAATCACCGAAAACGGAGTCGGAAACGGTATTTCTATCGTCCTGATGGTTAACATCCTTTCCAGTATTCCTTCCGATATCACCGGATTGTTCGAGATGTTCGTTCAGGGCAAATCGCTTGCCCATGGTGCAGTGGCAGCCGTTATTATCATAGGTGTCATACTTGTGACCATCGTTCTTGTTATCATACTGAACGATGCCCAGAGGAAAATTCCGGTACAGTACGCCAAGAAGATGCAGGGAAGAAAGATGGTGGGCGGCCAGTCTACGTTCATCCCGCTGAAGGTCAACACTGCAGGTGTTATCCCGGTGATCTTTGCGTCCTCACTGATGTCAATCCCACAGATCATCATAAGCTTTTCCGGCGCGACTCCTACCGGCGTCGGCGCAACGATCGTTGGAATGCTCAGTCAGGGCAACTGGTTCAATTTCAGTAAGCCGGTTTATTCGGTTGGACTGATCCTGTATATTGCTTTGATCGTATTCTTTGCATACTTCTATACCTCAATCACCTTCAACCCAATCGAGGTGGCGGATAATATGAAGAAGCAGGGCGGATTCATTCCAGGTATCAGGCCGGGCAAGCCGACTACGGATTATCTGAACAAGATTCTTGGATACCTTGTATTTATTGGTGCTGTAGGACTTATTATTGTAGTCCTGGTGCCGATCTTCTTCAATGGAGTGTTCGGTGCGCAGGTTTCTTTCGGCGGAACCTCCATCATCATTATCGTAGGAGTTATCCTTGAGACATTGAAACAGATTGAGTCCCAGATGTTAGTACGTAACTACAGGGGATTCCTGTCAGAGTAGCAACTGCCCTATGGCCCCGCCCTGTGAGTGGCGGACGAATAAACGTCCGGTTATCGCAGCGCGGGGCATGTGAGGTTATTCAGGAAAGGTGGTATATATTTATGAAGATAGTCATGCTTGGAGCGCCCGGCGCCGGAAAAGGCACGCAGGCAAAGATGATTGCGGGGAAATATCATGTGCCGCATATTTCAACGGGTGATATTTTCCGCTCCAATATCAAAAATGGTACGGAGCTCGGGAAAAAGGCGAAAGAGTACATGGATCAGGGACTTCTCGTTCCGGATGAACTGACGGTGGATCTCGTGATCGACCGCCTCAGCCAGAAGGACTGCAAGGACGGTTATATCCTGGATGGCTTCCCAAGAACGATCCCGCAGGCAGAAGCGCTGGATGCGGCGCTGGCGGAGCGCGGAGAGAAAATGGATTATGCCATTGACGTGGACGTACCGGATGAAAATATCGTATCCAGGATGTCCGGCAGAAGAGCCTGCACCGGCTGCGGCGCAACATACCACATTGTGCACAACCCGTCGAAAAAGGGCGATGTATGTGAGGTTTGCGGTGAAACGCTGATCCTCCGGGATGATGATAAACCGGAAACAGTACAGAAGAGACTGACTGTGTATCATGAGCAGACACAGCCGCTCATTGAGTACTATACAAAACAGAATATCCTGAAGACTGTAGACGGGACACAGGATATGAATGATGTATTTGCAGCAATTACAAAGATTCTGGAGGCGTAAAGCATGGCAGTGACAGTTAAGTCCGCAAGGGAGATCGACCTGATGAGAGAAGCCGGAAGACTTCTGGAAATTGTACACAGGGAGCTGGCAGATGCGATCCGCCCTGGAATTTCAACACATGACCTGGATAAACTGGGAGAGAAGGTGATCCGCAGCTTCGGCTGTGAACCGAACTTCCTGAATTACAACGGGTATCCGGCGTCCTTTTGTATCTCGGTGAATGACGAAGTCGTTCACGGGATCCCGTATAAAGAAAAGCTGCTGCATGAGGGCGATATCGTCAGCATCGATGCAGGCCTGATCTACAAAGGGATGCACTCAGACGCGGCGAGGACATACGGAGTAGGGAAGATCTCGCCGGAGGCGCAGAAGCTGATCGATGTGACCAGAGAATCCTTTTTCCGGGGTATCGAGCTGGCGAGGGCAGGTCATCGCCTGCATGAAATATCTGCAGCCATCGGGGATTACGCGGAATCTTTCGGCTACGGTGTTGTAAGGGATCTTGTAGGACACGGTATCGGCCATGCGCTTCATGAGGATCCGCAGATCCCGAATTTCCGTCAGAAAAGCAGAGGAATCCGGCTCGTTCCCGGTATGACGCTGGCTATAGAGCCGATGATCAACGCGGGCAGGGCGGATGTGGAGTGGCTGGATGATGACTGGACTGTTGTCACAGAGGATGGAAGTCTCTCAGCACATTATGAGAATACAATCCTGATTACCGATGGTGAGCCTGAGATTCTTACACTCAGTGAGGGAAGCCCGGAAGGCCGCAAGCCGGTATTTTAAGCAAAATCGGACTTGAATGAAAGATGCAGACTGAGGGGCAGAGCATCCTTCTGGGATTGGCTGCGGAGATGCGGCACTGGAGGTAACGTGAAGGAATGGAAATCAGAAATGCTGGCCATTTCA
>CAYLPF010000245.1:0-2720 GCA_964385485.1 uncultured Lachnospiraceae bacterium
CTGGCAACGAAAGGTTTTGGACTGATATGCGTATCATGGCAATTGCAGACGAGGAATCGCCTTATTTATGGGATTATTTTGATAAGAGTAAAATGGCCGGAATCGACCTTATTATTTCCTGTGGGGATCTAAATCCCCACTACCTCTCTTTTCTGGCTACGCTTACCTCCCTGCCGGTTCTCTACGTACACGGCAATCATGATGAAAAATATGATAAGGTGCCGCCGGAGGGATGTATCTGTATCGACGACAGGATCTACGTGCATGAAGGGATCCGGATCCTGGGGCTGGGCGGTTCCATGCGTTACTGCCCGGGTAATTATCAGTACACGGAGCGCGAAATGCGCAGAAGAGTAGCAAAGCTCTGGTTTCAGCTTTTTATCCACCGCGGCTTTGATATCCTGGTCACCCACGCTCCGGCATATCAGCTTAACGATGGCCGCGACCTTCCTCACCAGGGATTTAAGGAATTTATCCGCCTGATGGAAAAATATAAGCCCAGATATATGCTTCACGGCCATGTTCATCTGTCCTATGGCCGTGTCCATAAACGGTATGACAAATATCTGGACACCCATGTGATCAATGCATATGAAAGATTTGTTTTTGATTATGAAGCGGAGGAGCACAGTACGCTGCGATATGGAATACCGGGCGAAGATACACACGGATGACGGACATGCACCTGTCCGTTTTACAGCCGGGCGCATGTCCGTCATTTTTATTTTTACTTTTTATTTTCCGCCGAAGCGCTTCCGGCGCCGATCCTTTTTGAGATCAGATATCTCGGACGCCCCTTCACCTCTTCATATATCTTCGCAATATAGTACCCGATGATTCCAAGGCTTATCATAATAATACTGCCAATGATCAGTATCAGCAGGATCACTGTTGTGAAGCCCTCTACCGCATGGCCGCTGAAATATTTCACCAGCGACTGAATGCTGAGAATAACCGCCATCAGAAACACAAAAACCCCGGCCACCGTCACGCACTGCATCGGAACTGTGGAAAACGAGACGATATTTTTTATGGCATACTGCACCAGAGACCAGGTAGACCACTTGGATTCTCCCTCTGTCCGCTCCTGCACATCAAACTCCACTGTAGTCTTCCGGAATCCGATCCAGGAAGACAGCGCCCGGAAAAATACATTTCTCTCCGGCATGGCAAGCAGCGCATCCACTGCTCTGCGGTCCAGCAGCTTAAAATCCGACGCCCGCGTCATATCGATCTTCACAGCTTTCGAGATGATCTTGTAAAACAGTCCGGCGCTGGCCCGGTGCATGACGCTCTCTTTGCCCCGGGTACGCTTTACTCCTTCTACAACCTCATACCCTGCCTCCCACAGACGGTACATCTCGATCAAAGTCTCCGGCGGATGCTGCAGATCACAGTCCATCACGGCGCAGCAGTCCCCTGACGCATTTGCCAGACCGGCCAGCATTGCCGACTCCTTTCCGAAATTCCGTGAAAAATTTACGCCTGCGATATGAGCATCCTTCTCCGCCGCCTTTTCGATCTCCTCCCAGGTCTTATCCTTCGAACCGTCGTTTACAAACACGATCTCGTACGCAATATCCGCACCGGAGAGTATTCCGCCGATCGTTTCAGCCGCCTTGCTTATCATCTTTTCTTCATTATATGCTGGTAAAACTACTGAAAGCATGTTGATCCCTTCCTGTTGTCTGCTTGATCTTCTGAACGTTTTTGGGAGCGGTGTGCCTTATTTCAGCCCAAGTCCGGCGAAGTGAATGTGGCAGGACTGACTACTCCAGTGTATAATCTGCGTACTCTCCCAGATCCATCAGCACGATACTGTGGCTCGTTCTGCGCTGGCTCACCGGGATCATCTGCATGTAGTCTCCGTACAGATACGTCAGATATTTGTCATACTCCTTCGGTACCGGGAACTGGTATCCCTCAAAGTCCACATACACCGTCTCCTCAAGCCACGCTGCCGGAAAAGCTCCCCTATTGAGGTTTCTTCCCATTCCGTCATACAGATATTCTGTCTTCCGGTTCTTAAAAAACTCCAGCGAACGGTTCTGCGCCCAAAGCGCAAAGCGCATCGGTATCATATATTTCACATGATCCACAATTCTGCAGATAATGGGATGTGCGCCGCCCCCCTTGATATCCGTATCGCCCCACTTATTAAATACGACAGAGCGCGTCAGCATGGTAGCCATCAGATGAAGCTTCTGCGACCATTTATGCCTTCCCGTTCTGTCATGAGAAAGCACATCAAAGAAAATGCCATTGTGCATATCCATAAAATGTCCCGTGAATTCCGTCGCAAACATCGTATTGTTGATACGCAGCTTTGTAAATGGATTGTAGTTTCCCTTTTCCGTCCCGGGAACCTGCATGAAAATATTGTCGGGAAGCTCCTGCTGCACGACCCTCTGAAACTTATCATAATCCTCCCGGAGCATCATGACATCCGCGTCGTCATCCCACGGAATAAAACCATGATGGCGGATCGCGCCCAGCAGCGTACCCCCGGCCAGGAAATATTTAATGCCATGCTTTTTACAGATCCGGTCGATCTCCAGAAGATATCCCAGAAGGATCTTCTGTACCTTATCCAGCTTGCCAAGATACGTATTGTCGAAAATGAACACTTCTCCCGTATTCTGAAGGCTTTTTACCAGGATGATCAGGCCATCCTCCAGCGATACCTGCGGCGTAAAACCGTAATGCTCGATCAATTGTGT
>CAYLPF010000246.1:0-2713 GCA_964385485.1 uncultured Lachnospiraceae bacterium
GCTGACAAAACCCTCCTTTGCTACGGTGGCTATTTTTACGTTTCTCTGGAGCTATAATGATCTGTTCATGCAGTCCTTCTTCCTGCGGATCCAGACACAGTGGGCGATCACCCGCCTTTTGAAAGAGCTCACAGCGATGGAAGGAACGAACTATGGTCTGATGGCGGCTGCTGTTACAATCGTAATTGTTCCCGTGCTGATATTGTATGCTTTCCTGCAAAAGTATATAATAAAGGGGATGACAGCAGGAGCAATCAAAGGATGAAAAAAACATGTACAAAGTAGTGATCATTGACGATGAACCTATCATCGTAACAGGGCTTACGCAGCTTGTCCCCTGGGGGAAATATGACTGTATCGTGGCCGGGACGGCTCTTGACGGTGAGGAAGGGCTGGAGCTGATACGCAGGGAACGGCCGGACATCGTATTCTCAGATATTTATATGCCGAAAATGGACGGCCTTCTGATGGCCGCCGCCCTGAAATCAGAATTTGAAGATATGGAGCTGACGATCCTGACGGGCTACCGGGAGTTTGAGCTTTTGCAGCAGGCGCTTCGGCTGGGCGTGTGCAGGTATGTCCTGAAACCATCCAATATGGATGAGCTGGAGGAAGCGCTGCGTGCCATGACGGAAAAGCTGAAAAAGAAAGGGATACTGCCGGAAAAGGCGTCTGGCACACAGCCAGGCAGGGAGCCTGATCAGCAGACAGAGAAAAGCTCTGCGTCGGAAGCGGAATCTCTGGCAGGAAGCTTTCTCGTGAATAATGCGATTGCCTTCATGAAAGAAAATTATACGCGTAAGATCACGCTGAAGGAAGTCGCAGATAATATATATGTGAGCCAGTGGCACTTAAGTAAGCTGCTGAACCGCCATACAGGGCAGAGCTTTTCCGAGCTGCTCAATTCTATCCGTGTGGAGGCAGCCAAGAAGCTGTTAAAGGATCCGGCACTGCGGGTCGGAGATGTGGCGGACGCGGTGGGATTTCTTGATCTGGCACATTTCTCCCGGGTGTTCAAGAAGAATACGGGGATGTCAGCGAATGAGTACCGGAATCGTTTATAGGATTCGCCTGTTTGCGGCAGTTCAACTATATTTTTCGTCAGCAGCCTCTCTGTTATGCGTCGATTTGTTTATTTAAGCGGCAAATACCGGGATACTATGCTTTTCTGTGCAAATGAATATACTGGTATGTATCTGTGATCACGCTGCAGTCCACTCCGTACACATCGCGAATATTTTTTTCAGTTAAAATGTGTCTTGAGGCACCTGCCGCCACCAGATGCCTGTCCTTCAGCATCATGATCTGATCTGAGAACATAGAAGCAAGGCTGAGGTCATGAATGGAAATAATCATACTCAGCTTTTCTTCTTTTGAAAGCAGCGCAAGCAACTCCATTACATCCAATTGATTTTTCAGATCCAGCGTTGAGGTAGGTTCATCCAGGATCAGGATGTCCGGTTCCTGCGCCAGCGCCCTTGAAATATATACCTTTTGCTTTTCACCGCCTGAAAGCTCATTCAGATTTCTCATCTCAAAGCCTTCCAGCCCTACCTTCTTTAAAATGGAAAAAGATACTTCCTGGTCTTTTTCATGGAACCCAAATCTGGAATATGGTATCCGACCCATCATAACAAAATCGATCACCTTCAGATTAAAATCTGATTTCATCTGCTGCGGCACATACCCGACCAGCTTTGCCTTTTTTTTAAGGGAAATATTCCTGATATTTTCGCCATTCACCGTTATTTCCCCGGTGTAACGCAATCCACCGTTGATACAATTCAGCAGCGTAGATTTTCCTGTTCCATTAGGACCCAGCAAAGAGAGTATCTCTTCCTGTCTCAGTGTAAAGCTGATATCCTCTAAAACGTGATGATCCTTCTTATAACCAAAGGTCACATTACGGCACTCAAGCCCCATGATATCCCCTCCTTCTCAGAATCAGGATAACAAACAGAGGCACACCGATAAAAGAAATCACCACGCCTACCGGAAGTGAAACCGGACGAAGCAGTGTCCTTCCGATCGTATCCGCAATCAGCATCAACAGCGCTCCTACAATTCCTGAGAACGGGATCAGATAGCGGTTGTCCTCTCCGATAATAATCCTTCCAATATGCGGAGCAACGAGCCCCACAAACCCGATCACTCCTGTAAAAGATATCACTGCTGAAGTGATCATTACAGCAATAATTAAGATCAGCGTACGTACTACTTCCGGATTGACGCCCATACTTCTGCTCAGTGCATCGTCCCCGATCATCAGGGCATTGATCTGCGGCGCAAGGATCATCAATCCGACAAACCCAACAACCACAAACCCAATGACGATCACAGTTTCTGACCACCCAATACCATTAAACGTGCCGAAAGTCCAGCTCACCACCGCGGACCAATCAAAAGCGGATCAAAAACCAATCATCACCAATCCTATATTACCATTCCCGCATCACAAAAAGTCATCGTCAAACTCATCCTCCGTAAACACCGGCCACGCCTGCGCAATCGGCGGCGGCAGAAATTCTTCGTTAATTGCAAAGCCAAACGAGATCTCCGACATATCCGGTTTGTATGTCCAGCTGTTCTCCTGTTTCGCTGCCTTTTCCGGATCCGCGCCCTGTGACACCACCAAAAGGCTCACTTCTTTCTGCGCGTTTTCCTCCTGTTTCTGCCGCAGCAGTTCCTCCGTCTGGTTTGGCATACCGTCCTC
>CAYLPF010000247.1:0-2703 GCA_964385485.1 uncultured Lachnospiraceae bacterium
TGAACACTTAACGAATACAGGAGGACATAATATGGCAAAGCGTGGAGGATTTCCGGGCGGTATGCCGGGAAACATGAATAATCTGATGAAGCAGGCACAGAAAATGCAGAAGCAGATGGAGGAGAACCAGAAGACGCTGGAGGAGAAGGAATTTACGGCATCTGCGGGAGGCGGAGCTGTTGAGGTGACGATTTCCGGTAAGAAGGAAGTGACAAAAGTAAAGCTTTCTGAGGAAGTGGTAGACCCGGATGATATTGAGATGCTGGAAGATCTGATCGTGGCGGCGACGAATGAAGCTCTGCGGCAGGTGGAAGAGGCGGCTGCGTCTGCCATGTCAAAGCTGACAGGCGGTCTTGGAGGACTGGGAGGTTTCGGATTCTGATGGATTATTACGGAAGTCAGATGTCAAAGCTGATCGAACAGCTTTCTTCATTGCCGGGCATTGGCGGAAAATCCGCACAGCGCCTGGCTTTTCATATTGTTCATATGCCGAAGGAGCAAGTGGAGCGGCTCACAGACGCCATTACGGATGCCCGCAACAATATCCGGTACTGTAAGGAATGTTTTACACTGACGGATCAGGAAACGTGCCCTATCTGCAGCAATCCGGCCAGAGACAAAAAAACAATCATGGTGGTTGAGAGCACCCGGGATCTGGCAGCCTACGAAAAGACCGGAAAGTATGAGGGCGTTTATCACGTGTTGCACGGTGCGATCTCGCCGATGCAGGGGATCGGGCCGGGGGATATCCGGCTGAAAGAGCTGATGCAGCGCCTTCAGGGAGACGTGAACGAGGTCATTATCGCGACGAATTCCAGCCTGGAAGGCGAGACTACGGCAATGTATATCAGTAAGCTGATCAAGCCGACAGGTATCAAGGTGACGCGTATCGCCAGCGGCGTTCCGGTGGGAGGCGACCTGGAATACATAGATGAGGTTACATTACTGCGTGCGCTGGAGGGCCGTGTGGCGCTCTGAGCGTCCGGCAATCCGGGCGGTTCAGGCTGCGGCGGTTTTTCTGAACAGTTCCTTAGACAGCGGACAGTGCCTGCGGGTTACCATTTACAGCCTGCGGCAGACATGCATCCAGAATACATTTGCAGATGATATCCGCCATGGCGGATACCGTGGCGAGCCGGGAGGTCTGCAGGTCAAGATAAGGCTGGCTGCTTTCTCTGTTTGCGATGCCCGTGATCGAGATATCGCCGATTTCCGGCAGGTCTTTACAGACGCCGGCGCCGGGATGCAGGCAGCCTGGACGCACGAATACCGTGCCAATATGTTCATACATACCGAGAGAGGCATCGACTGCAACGATAATGCGGTCAGGATGCTTCTTTTTTATATAAGAGATCGTTTCATGAAGGTTCATTGCGTGTACCGTATGCTGCAGCGTCCCGTAGACGATGAGATTTTCCCCGGCAGCTCTGCTTAACATGGTTCCAACCAGCGGCCCCAGGCAGTCGCCGATGATCCGGTCTGTACCAATACATAAGATTACGGGCGGAACACTGTGAGCAGGGAAAACTGCAAGAAGCTTTTTCAGATAATCTGCGTTCAGCAAGGCGGCGTTTGCCGTTTCTGAAGGGCGTACCGGTAAAAAGCGCGGTTTAAGACGATCCATAAGCACCTCCTGGGAAATATGTTTAAAATGCATTGCAGTCCGGCTGCGTGAAAGGAGCAGGATTCTATTTTATCATTGTATCCGGAAAATGCGGAAAGTATACGGTTGTACCGCACAAAATTCAAATAACCCGAAGCAAGCTGCGGAACATCAGAAAAATATTTTGGAAAAAATTCAGTTTTTGTCCATGAAACACTAAATTCTGCATAAAGTATATGGTAAGGTTATGTGAGCATGGCAAAAGGAGTGAGAGGAGTATGGAAAAGGAAACGGTACTGCCGAAAAACATACGCCAGATAGGAGACGTTCAGGGGAGAGAACGGATATGTATCGAGGATTATGTCATGACGTACATCCGAAAAAAAGAAGCGCAGGAGGAGCGGGGATATCTGGGAGTTCTGCTGGGGGAACAAAAAGAGACGGAGGATATGTCTTATGTGTTTATCCGGGGGATCCTGGAACTGTCCTTTGAATCGCAGGACGGAGAAAAGGAACAGGAACAGAAAAGCAGATTGAAGGAGACATGGGCCAGGGAACTTGCCGAGAACTTCCCGGGCTGGGATGTGCAGGGATGCTGTATTATCGGGGCATATCCGACGAAAAAGCTGGAGGTGCTCTCGGAGATAATACCGGAGTCCGGCCGGGTGATCTACCACTTGCAGGAGCAGGAAGAAGCACTTTTCTGGAAAGAAAAGGAGCAGTACCAGAGAATAAAAGGATATTTTGTATTTTATGAGCAGAACAGGAAAATGCAGGAATACCTTGCGGAAGTCTTCCGGGATGACAGCGTTGAAAAAGAAAGCCTGCCGGATCGGGCCATTAAGAGCTTCCGGGAGAAGGTAAAAGAAAAAGGTGAGAAAAAAACGGGAAGCCTGCTCAGGCTGGCCAGCTCGTTTTTCGTTGTGACTGTGCTGATCATCGGGGCGATCGTAGTAAATCGGATCGATGAAATCAGAAATACAGGAAATACTGCGATGTCCGAACTGGAGGCGCTGTCGGATCAGACGCAGCAGGAGGGGGAACGGCTGAAGGCATCAGAGTACATTGCAGCGGAGCAGGGGAACGGAGCGGCAGCAGCA
>CAYLPF010000248.1:0-2679 GCA_964385485.1 uncultured Lachnospiraceae bacterium
GGAATACGCCGCTGCTTGTGCAGCTGTTCTTTATTTACTATGGATTGCCCAAAATAGGGATCAGGACAGACGCGGCTGCCTGTGGGGTTGCCGGCCTTGCCTTCCTTGGCGGAAGCTACATGGCAGAAGCGTTCCGGAGCGGGCTGGAGGCGATTGAGCCGATCCAGACGGAGAGCGCCCTGAGCCTTGGGTTAACCCCGCATCAGACGATGAGATATGTCGTTCTGCCGCAGGCAATATCGATCAGCGTCCCCGCCTTTATGGCAAATGTGATCTTTCTTTTGAAGGAAACCAGCGTTTTCAGCGCGATCAGCCTGATGGATCTGATGTTTACGGCCAAGGATCTGATCGGGCTTTACTATAAAACTACGGAGAGCCTGTTCTTACTGGTATTTTTTTATCTGCTGATATTGTTGCCGATATCTGTACTGGGGAGTCTGCTGGAAAGGAAGCTGCGTTATGCCGGATTTGGGTCTTGAGGTTTTATTGAAGGGAAAGAATATGCTCCGCCTGCTGGGAGGGCTTGGGACTGCCCTGCAGATCAGTATGATTTCTGTTCTGATCAGCATTCCGCTCGGGATTTTGCTGGGGGCTCTTATGACCTGGAAAAACCCGGTTGTCAGGGCAGTTTTGAGATTTTATCTGGAATTTATCCGGATTATGCCGCAGATGGTATTGCTGTTTCTGGTATATTTTGGAACGACAAGGGCGTTTGGCTGGGATCTGTCCGGGGAATTTGCTTCCATTCTCGTTTTTTCATTATGGGGAACCGCGGAGATGAGCGATCTGGTGAGAGGAGCGCTGATCAGCATTCCGGCACATCAGTATGAAAGCGGGGCGGCGCTGGCATTAAATAAAAAACAGATTTACCTTTATATTATTATTCCCCAGACGCTGCGGCGTTTAATTCCGCTGTCGATCAATCTGATCACACGTATGATTAAGACGACGAGCCTGATACTGATGATTGGTGTGGTGGAAGTCCTGAAGGTTGCCCAGCAGATCATAGAAGCAAACAGGATGAACAGCCCGAATGCCGCTTTTGGAATTTATCTTACGGTGTTTCTGCTGTATTTTATGGCCTGCTGGCCTATCAGCCTTCTGGCAAAATACCTGGAAAGGAGATGGAGTTGATTCAGATGGAGGAGACATTGCTTACGGTAGAGCATCTGACAAAACGGTATGATGAGAATCTTGTACTGGACGATATCAGTTTTGATGTTCACAAAGGGGAAGTGATCGTGGTCGTGGGGCCAAGCGGATGCGGGAAAAGCACCCTGCTCCGATGTATCAACGCCCTGGAGCCAATTCAGGGCGGAACGATTAAGCTGAGGGAAGAAGTGATCGATCAGAGGAGCAAAACGCTGGTCAGCATCCGGCAGAAGATCGGGATGGTTTTTCAAAGCTATGAGCTGTTTCCGCACTATACGGTACTGGATAATATTTTACTGGCGCCGATGAAGGTGCAGAAGCGCGGGAAGGAAGAAGCGACAGCCGAGGCGATGGAGCTTCTGGAGAGAGTTGGATTAAAGGAGAAGGCAGGCAGCTATCCAAGGCAGCTCTCCGGAGGGCAAAAGCAGAGAGTGGCTATTGTACGGGCATTGTGTATGCATCCGGAGCTTCTTTTGTTTGACGAGGTAACCGCGGCCCTGGATCCGGAAATGGTCCGGGAAGTGCTGGACGTCATACTGAATCTGGCGGCGCAGGGAAGAACGATGGTCATTGTGACGCATGAGATGCAGTTTGCGCGGGCAGTTGCGGACAGGATCCTTTTTCTGGAGGGAGGAAAGATCGTGGAGGAGTCGGATCCGGATACTTTCTTTGAACATCCCAGGACGGAACGGGCCAGACAGTTCCTGAATGTATTTACTTTCAAAAGTGTAAAATCTTCTGTAAAAACAGAATGATCTGTTGACAGGACTTACGGAAGATGGAGATTTTTCATAACAGAAAAATCATCATACAATATAACAAAAATTAAGAAAAAGGAGACAGAACAATGAAAAAATTAAATGTAATCGCAGCGGCGGCATTGGCGCTTTCCGCTTTATTTGCAGCAAATGTATACGCAGATGAGGCGGTGTACCGCACTCTGGATGAGATAACGGATGACGGGACAATTAATATTGGCGTCTTTTCTGACAAAAATCCGTTCGGCTATGTGGATGAGAACGGGGACTATCAGGGGTACGACGTATATTTTGCAAACCGCATCGGTGAGGATCTGGGAGTAGAGGTGAATTTTGTTTCTACAGAGGCAGCCAACCGCATCGAGTACCTTCAGACGGGTAAAGTTGATATCATTCTTGCCAACTTTACGGTGACAGAAGAGAGGGCGGAAGAGGTGGATTTTGCCCTGCCGTACATGAATGTGGCGCTTGGCGTTGTTTCGCCTGATGACCGTGTGATCGAAAGCCTGGATGAATGGGATCCGGAGGATCAGATGATTGTTATTTCAGGAACGACAGCCGAAACCTTCCTGATAGAAAATTATCCGGATATTCCGTTACAGAAATATGATTCCTACGCAACGGCTAAGAACGCCCTGGAAAACGGGAACGGCGCAGCGTGGGCAAATGATAATACCGAGGTGATCGCGTTTGCACTCCAGAATGAAGGCTATACGGTAGGTATTCCGTCTCTTGGCAGCCAGGATACGATTGCGCCTGCAGTATCAAA
>CAYLPF010000249.1:0-2678 GCA_964385485.1 uncultured Lachnospiraceae bacterium
TGCCATCAGAAATCTTTGCTGCTACATCAGAAGCCTTCTGATGGGAAAGCTCTTTGACTGCTTCGCCGGGATCCTGGCTCGTGATAACCTCCTGCGCATTGCTTGGGATCACCTCAAACTCCACGCCGATCTGTTCCAGCAGTTCTCTTCTTCTCGGCGACGCTGACGCCAAAATAATCCTTCTCATTGTCTGATATAAATTCCCTGGGATTCAATAAAATCATCCAGATCCGCGATCGTCTCCTCAGCCCAGGTCTCACTGACGTCCGATTTCTTCCGTTCCGGTTCCAGTCCCGCCTGTTCCTGTCCGGAGCCCGGAACAGCTTTTTTCTTTTCTGCCGCATTCTCTTTTAATACTTTCGTATCCTTCATACCATCAGCCTCCCGTTTATTCCAATCATTGCTCTTCCGGAAACTCCTGCTGCCCAGCCGGATCACTGTCCCTCCGAAAACTCTTCTGTCCGGCCTAATCGTTACCCTTCCAGAATCCTTCCTGCCCAAGCTCAGTCATATGTACGCGATCCTTCACACGGTCCTTAAACTGCAGCTCCGGGTTCTTGATGCTGACCCTCGTACCCGCCGGTACAGATGAAGTGATGAACGCATTGGAACCGATGATGGCTCCCTCGCCGATCACTGTATCACCGCCCAGGATAGAAGCGCCTGAGTATACCGTCACATTGTCCTCCAGCGTCGGATGACGCTTTGTATTGCGCAGGTTCTGCCCGCCTCTCGTGGAGAGCGCCCCCAGCGTAACGCCCTGGTATATCTTAGCCCCGGTGCCGATCTCTGTCGTCTCGCCTACTACCACGCCTGTGCCGTGGTCGATAAAGAAATAGCTGCCGATCGTCGCTCCCGGATGGATATCAATACCGGTAAGGCTGTGGGCATGCTCCGTCATGATCCGCGGGATCAGCGGAACTCCAAGGATATGAAGCTCATGGGCGATCCGGTTCACCGTGATAGCAAACACCCCGGGATAGGAAAATATAACTTCGTCCGTATTAAAGGCTGCCGGATCTCCGTCGTACGCCGCCTGCACATCCGTTGCCAGAATCGCGCGCAGCGCCGGTATCCGCTTCAGAAACTTCCGGACGATCTCTTCCGCATGCTGCTGGGCTTCCTCTTCATTCTCCGGCGCATGCTCTGAATGGAACAATGCCTTTGTCACCTGTTTTGTCAGGCGGTACTGAATATCCTCCAGCAGCTCTCCCACATGATATTCGATAGAGCTTTCATTCAATGTCTTCGTCTCAAAAAACCCAGGGAAAACAATACTGCGGATCTTTTCCAGCAGATCGAAGATAATATCATTATTCAGTCTGTGTCTTGTATTGATACTGCAAGTCTCAGGATACTCCTGATAACTGTTCAGAATCTCTCCCACCAATGTGTCCATCTCTTTTTTATATGAGCTGCTCATATAAGCTCTCCTTTTCCCTTCATGTCTGTCTTATAACACTATATGCCGCAGCACTGTTAATAGGCCATTCCACAGATCTGATACAACATGGCCTCCGTCACCGGATACGGTACATTTTTCAGTTTATCCGCATTTGACATCATACCGCGCACTGCCTTTGTAACAAGCTCTTCGTCCGCCTCCATCGGGCCCAAAAGTCTGTGAATAAACGCTGTAAAATACTGGATATCCGGAAAACCTGCCAGTGACAGCACTTTTTTCCGCACCAGAGGGCCTGCCGAAGCAAGGTACCCCGGCAGGAAATATCCCACTGCCTTTCCATGGGGGATCCCCTTTTCATACGTCAGATAATAGCTCAGCCCGTGCGGCAGCGCTGTCCCCGTATGCGCGATCGCCATCCCCGCCAGTGTGGATGCAAGCATCAGCGTATCACATTCCTCCGCTGTAATGTCCGCTCCGATCAATACCTTTTTCGCGCTGCTCCAGACGCCCATGCCATATTCACAGAGCATACGGCTGAAATCTGTCGCGTTCGCATTGATATAGCTTTCGATAAAATGGCCGAGTGCATCCACCGAGGTATTGACGATAATATCCCGGCGCATCCCCACCAGATATTTTCCGTCTACCAGAGCATACTTCGGATATATTTTGTGCGGAAGGCTGGCCTTGATCCGCACATCATGCCTTGTAAGTATCGCATACGGCGTAGCCTCTGAGCCTGTACCGCAGGTTGTCGGCACTTCAACAACAGGAAGCGCTGCGGCCACCTCCTTCTGGTAGAGAAAATCGGCTCCCCTGTCTTTATTTGCGATCATCAGCGCAATAGCCTTCGCTGCATCCATCGGCGAACCGCCGCCGATTCCGATCACAAAATCCACCTGCTCCTGTACGCCGATATCTCTGACCCGCATCACCATCTCCACTGACGGATTCGGCTCAGTCTCATCAAATATATAATACGGGACTCCATGCTCCTTCAATACGTCTGTAACATCCGAAAGAGAACCATTCAAGGCGGAACTCTTTCCCGTCACAATAAGGGCTTTCTTCCCCAGGACTGCCCACTCGGCCCCATGATTTTTCACACAATCCCTCTCACTGGTAATTCTGGTCGGCAAATAAAAATACATTTTCATCCCCCTGATTTCTATATTTTCAGCACAGTCTGCTGCTAAAGCCAGAACCACAGTGCTGTACTATACCTCGTTCTCCGCAGACCCAGCCGTCTCTTCGGTTGTCTCTTCTGTTTCCG
>CAYLPF010000250.1:0-2674 GCA_964385485.1 uncultured Lachnospiraceae bacterium
GCTCACAAAGCGCACACGGCTGCCGCATCTGTCATAGATTTTCTGAAGCCGCAGCAGTTCCTCCGATTCTGTCAGATCCGTCTTGTTGAAACAGATGACCACGGGAATCTCCTGCTGCTCCATAGATATCAGGAAACGGTCAAGAAGATTCAGGTTCGGCCTGGGGCTCGCAACAGCAAATACTACAAGAGCCTGATCCACATTGGCTGCAGCCGGACGTATCAGCATGTTGCGCCTTGGCAGGATCGCGTCCACATTTCCCGTTCTCTGCGGCTCATCCAAAACGGATATTTCGACATTATCTCCGACCAGCGGCTTGATCTTGTCTTTCCGGAAGATTCCCTTTGCCCTGCACTCATAGACGTTTTCATCCTGCGCATGAACGTAATAAAATCCTCCGACTCCCTTGATAATCTTTCCCTGCATCCATTCACCTGACTTATTCTATCCTCTATCTGTAACGTCGGCACAGATTCAGACTATCTCAGAGAAGAACCTCTGGGGGCATCCACTCTGAGATAGTCTGAATCCTGTGTCGCAATCAGTCAGTTCACCTGGCTGAAAGTAATTCCCGCGTATTCAATGGTGCTGGTCACTGCTCCGCTGGACGGATCCAGAAGGTATACATATGCGGTGCCATCTGACACTCCGTCCGCGCCCTGCACCTGCAGACGGTACGGGAACGAGGTCGTACCCTCAAACACAGTGGTCTCTGTCCCGTTTTGCATCAGAGTAATGCGCACCGGCTGGCCGTTAAAGCCCGTAGGCGTATCCAGCGACGCATTGCACTGCCACGTCCCTGCGCTTTCATTTTGAACCGTGATATTTCCGTCACTGCTCGTTGCTCCGCCGCTGCCCGTACTGATGATCAGCGTCACCGTGCTTCCTATCGCGGCCTCTTCACCGCCAGCAGGCTCGGAGCGGATGACCCAGCCTTCCGGGACGCCGTCATTGTTCGGCTCATAATCATACGCCGGCACAAAACCCTGAAGCTCCAGCGCTTCCGTAGCCACTTCCTTCGAATAATAATACAGATCGCGCACGGTGGCATATTCCGGCTCCGTCTGAGGCGCCTGGCTGACAAACAGCTTCACTGTGTCTCCGGCTTTCACCTTTGCTCCGGCCGCAGGCTCCGTCGTGATGACATGGCCGTACTCTACGGTATCGCTCTGCCTCGAGGTGTCTATCTCACACTTCAGTCCCTGGGTCAGCAAGAATGCCTGAGCCTGATTCTGTTCCTGATTGCTCAGATCCGAGAGCGTGATCTCCTCTTCTCCGGCAACTACCTTGTATGTGACAGTGCTTCCCTGCTTCACCATCTCTCCGGACTCCGGCGACTGGCTGCAGACCTGTCCCGGCAGGTAATCGCCCGCGGAGACTGCTTCGCCGTCACTTTTTCCCTTGAGCCCGAAGCTCTCCAGCAGTTCCAGCGCTTCTTTCTCAGTTTTTGATCGGATCTCCGGCACCGAGACGCTCTTGACGCCTTCTGTTTCTGAACTTTGCTCCGTTACAGTCTCCGTCTGCTTTGTTTTTTTCCTGAAATTCAAAAGCCCGAACGCATTGGCCAGAAGCACCAGGAAAACACATCCGATGATCACTGCAACGATAATCCCGCCTACCGTGACCGCCTTTTCCAGCCGCGGATTCAATTCAAAATCATGTTCCTTATCCTTTTTCTTATCAGTCTTTGGTGCAAAACCATCCTCCAGCTTATAATTGCCTTCATGAATCGCATAATCATCAGGATTGTCATATGCGTCAAAATACGGGTCGTAGTCCCGGGCGCTGCTGCCTTCGCCGTCAAAATCATCCTCCCAGTGATTTACATCAGCACCTTCTCCGCGGTTCAACGGAACCTCCTGATAAGCGCTCTTCTGGTAATAGCTTCCCGGCTGATATGCGCGGTTCTTGCTGGGGCCGCTCTCCTGTACGTGAAGCCGTGCAGCCGCCCCCACATCCAGGGATTCGTCATACGACGGCATAGTGCGCTGCTCTGCGTTAATCTGGTTCACCTCGTCCTTGGACATAATGATGGTCTTTGAAATATTATCCACCGTCTTAACGGCCACAAAATCTCCCTCAGGGTTGACAAGCGACTCCCTCAGATCCCGGATCAGCTCGGCCATATTTGAATACCGTCGGTCAGGGCTTTTCTGGGTACATTTCAGCACGATCTGATTCGTACTGTACGGCACCTCCGGCACAAGCTCCTTCGGCCCGTGAACCTCCTCCTGCAGATGACGGATCGCCACCGCCACCGCAGTGTCGCCGTCAAAGGGTACCCTGCCTGTAAGCATCTCATACATCGTGATGCCCAGCGAATAGATATCGCTCTTTTCATCACTGTATCCGCCTCTGGACTGCTCCGGGGAACTGTAATGTACAGACCCCATCACACTGGAATTGATCGTATTTGTCGTAGCAGCACGGGCAATGCCAAAGTCTGTCACCTTGACCTTTCCATCCGTAGATATGATGATATTCTGCGGCTTCACGTCGCGGTGGATGATGCCGTTATTGTGCGCAGCCTCCAGGCCCGCAGAGATCTGGAGCGCGATACTCGTGGCCTCCCGGACCGACAGGCGGCCTTTATTCGCAATATACTCCTTCAGAGTGATACCCTCCACCAGCTCCATGACAATATAATAGATCCCGGCCTCCTCGCCCACATCAT
>CAYLPF010000251.1:0-2665 GCA_964385485.1 uncultured Lachnospiraceae bacterium
TGGCCTCCGATTATTCGAATCCCGGAAAAATATAAAAATTATTAGACCTTGACAAGCCTTTCCTGATCACCTCCTCATTTTTTCTGAATCCGTTTTTCTTTCACAGCCCTATTCAAACCGTACGATCTCCCTTCGCAGCCTTTTTATAATGCGCTTCTCCAGCCGCGAGATATAGGACTGGGATATCCCAAGCAGATCAGCCACCTCCTTCTGCGTCTTTTCTTCCCCGTCCTTCGTGTCAATTCCAAAACGGAGCTGCACAATGGTGCGTTCACGCTCCGACAGCCGCCCGATCGCCTTAAGGAGCAGGTTTCGCTCCGCCTCAGACTCCATATCCTTATAGATCACATCCTCGTCCGTACCGAGGATATCTGAAAGCAACAGTTCATTTCCATCCCAGTCCACGTTCAGGGGTTCATCAATTGATACCTCCATCTTTGTCTTGCTGTTCCTGCGGAGATACATCAGTATCTCATTCTCAATACAGCGGGACGCATACGTCGCCAGTTTGATCCTCTTCTCCGGATTAAATGTGTTGATGGCTTTGATCAGTCCTATCGTCCCGATCGAGATCAGATCCTCTACGCCAACGCCCGTATTATCAAATTTTTTTGCTATGTACACCACAAGCCGCAGGTTATGCTCGATCAGCTCGCTCTTGGCCTTCGCATCCCCCTCTTTCCCCAGCATGGCAAGGAATTTCTGTTCCTCTTCCGAAGAAAGAGGCGCCGGCAGTACCTCCGTCCCGCCTATATAATGGGTGTCCCCCGGTCTTCTGAAAATTATATCTCCAAATCCCGCCGCCATTTTGAACTGAAAACGCTGCGGTACAGCAATTTTTACAATCATCTCATTCCCCTCCTTCTATTTTCCCCGGCGCCGCATGCTGCGGGTGAAGAATCATCTGGTACTGCCCTCCGGCGCTGATCGTTCCGTTATAAAGTGCCAGCACCGGCTTCGATATGACTGCTCTCCTTTCACCCTTTCCCACTGACATCCGGTCGATCAGTACTCCCTTCATCCATCCTTTGTCCTTCCCAATGCTGTGATATGGGATCAGGTAAAAGCCGCGCTGCGCCTCCCATCCGTCTTCCAGAAGCTTTCTGACCGCAGCCTCCTCAACAATACTTACCGGCTGGCCCGTTAACGGTTCGGTCAATTGATTTCCCGTATCGATCATCCCACAGACCGACATCGTTTTCTCCAGAAAAGTAAGCTCGACCTCCACGGTTCGCTCCAGTCTCTGCCTTTGCTTTTCGTGATATGCGCCCGCCGCTTCCAGAAAAAACGACGTCAAAACAGCTCCTGCGGCAAAGGGAAGTCCCCAAAGCCCCAGTACCGCTTCCAGCGCACCGCCGAAGCAGACAGTCGTCAGCAGCAGCAAAAACAGGCCGTTTATCATACTCTTCCATGTCTTTCCCGCAAAAAGAAGAACATCTGAAAGCAGAAGTCCTGAAAAATACCACCAGAATGAGCCGACACATACAGCTATCGTCATTACCGCCGTATTGGCAAAGCTGGCAGCCGCCACCCGTTTCCAGGATATATCCGCCCGGCTGGCCTTCACCGTCAGACGGATCAGCAGATACCCCGTCAGCAGATGCTCCACAAAAAACTGGTCTATGTAAAATTCATAATACACAAAACACCCCCTGCGGCAGCAACTGGTATCAGTATACTCTGCAGAGGGTGTTCATTTTGTCAAAACGAGGCGGGATTTTGATTTTTTTCATCGACGTTATTCGACTTCCAGAGCCGGAAGAAGGAGTGCGAGCGCCTGCGCCTCCATCTGTCCCGGCGCAGAGGCCCGCCCTGCAGTCGCGAAAGTGACTGCGGATCCCGTCAGTGAACCGGCCAGACGGCTGACAGCTCCCAGGCTGCCCATAGACATCGTGATATACGGACGGTCGGCATACCGCATTTTCATCTCCAGGCTCGCTTCCAGAAGCGTCATCACATCCGCTTCCGAACGCGGCATCACCGCAGCTTTGCTGATATCAGCACCACAGCTCTGTATCCGGCATAAAATATCTGTAATCTCCTGCTTCTTTGGCGTACCTGAAAAATCATGGAAGGAACCGATCACCAAAGCGCCGTATCCATGCAGCCTTTCTGCGAGGGAGCACAGAAGCTGCTCCCCCCGGTTGAGTTCCACATCCACCAGATCCGCCAACCCCGTGGATGCAGCAGACACGTTCAGACGCTCATACTCTTCCAGGGAAACGCTGCGCTCCCCGCCCTCCTCCTTCGTCCGAAAGGTGAACAGAAGCGGCAGCTCACCCAACGCGCCGCGAAGAAACTGCATCGCCTGCGTCAGCCATTTTCCGTCATCTGCCTCCTCAAAAAAGTCTGCTCTCCACTCTACCATATCACACGGCACAGTAAGGACTTTCTGTACCTGTTCCTCCAGTTCCCGCCAATTGGCCGCTGTGATCGGCACACAGATCTTAGGTGTACCGTCTCCCAGTACTGTGTTTCGAACCGTTACCGTCTCTGTTTCCATATTCTTATCCATATCCTTCTCACTTTCTGCCTGTAATATGCGATGCGCATCCTGCCGGAAGCTTTTGTGATACAGGGAACGAAGTGCCCGGATATCACAAAGCAGGCCGTGAGATAATCCCACGGCCTGTATTTTCAATTCTTTACTACGAAAGTACCCTTT
>CAYLPF010000252.1:0-2665 GCA_964385485.1 uncultured Lachnospiraceae bacterium
ACACGACCGCATCAAGGAAACAGCCGCCTTTGGCGGCATGCGGTCGGCGCAAAAGAAACGACTAAAGTCGTTTCCTATAAATATTAAAGTTCAAATCAGTCGTTTTGCTTCCGGTTTGGTATTTTGGCTGCAAATTTTACCAATATATACAGGAGAAAAAAATCTGATTGTATAGGGCACGGGGCTCTATACGTGCGATGATCTATCAGAAATCCGTATATGTTTACGGATTCTTGTAGTGGGAGACAGATGTTGCCATCTGCCTCCCACCACAAACTAAAGGCGAGACAAATGCTGCCACCTGCCTCGCCACAAACACGAATGATTCAATTCTTAATGATTTCTGATAATGTAAGGATATTTTGTTCAGCCCAACGGGATGGCGATATCGCTCACTTCAAAGATCGGTGTCAGGTCGCCTCTCTGTGGACCGCTGACACCTAGGCAAATGCTCAGTGATTCGATCGAATCGATCCCGTTTGCGTCCAGGAAGTCCTGGCTGACGGTATAGCTTCGAAGGAAGGTTCTTCCTGCCAATTCATAATTCCAGTGATAAAAATCCTCATCCTCGATCCCGTTGATCTTCATATCATCTATATGAAGTCCGGCCGCCTGGCCAGAGTCATTCCGGATGGCACACACGATGGATGCAGGAGTATCCGCATCCGCCTCGATGTATTTCGCACGCAATGTAAAACCATTGTCACTGTAAAGGGTCTGCATGTCTTCTCCCAGTTCCGTATCCATCTCCTCATACGCGGAGGTACGGATCACAGAAGGCTTCATTTCCGCTAGCGCGTCAATGTTTTCATCACAGATGGAAAACTGCACCTCTATTTCGCCTATGTTTTCAATGCCTGCCGCTTCTAATGCACAGGTATCCAGAAAAACTGCATTCGTAACAGTCTCTCCTGCAGCTACATCAATATAAGCGTTTCCACTCACCTGGTAGCCGTTAATATAAGTGTAGGAGTCTTCTCCGAGCACCTGACCGTCCACTGAACTAAAGAAAATTGTCGCGTCCACATCCGTGCTGTTGGTAATCTCCAGACAGAGCATCAGGCTGTCATCCTGGTACTGGTTCAGATCGTCCCCTGTAGCCTTGATCACGAATCCGTCGCAGTCGTAGATGGTCTGCTCATCCACTGTAAAATCAAAAAGCTCCTGTTCTCCAGCTCTTTCCTCTGCCTCTTCCGTCTCCGCCGTTGCTTCCACTGATTTTTCCTTAGCCGCATTCTGGTCTTCTTCTGATCCGAACGTATATTCCACTTCAGCCATAGTTTCATAGGAATCGTTGCTGATTTCCAGCAGGCAATACGCGTCTGTCACATCGGATTCTTCCTCGATGCCCTCCATCTCCAGGCTGAGATATCCATAACCTCTTGTGCCCGGCAATGCATTTCCGTAGCAGAAAGGATATTCCACGGTTTCCCCATTCAGCACCGCCGCAGAGTCATATACATCACTCAAGCCAATACGGCTTTCACTGTGATTTTCCAGAACCATGCCAAAATAACAGCTTCCACTGTTTACTCTCTCAAGACCCAGATCGATCAGGCGAACCTGGTCATCCTCATATAAGACGTTTCCTTCTACCTCTGTCCAGACGCCATCCCACGCGGCATCCGGGATTTCTACTTCAGTCAGACTGCCAACGTCTACGAAAATGTTTCCCTCTAATACGTCTGTACCGTCCAGCAGTAATTCTTTCGGCAGGCCAATCACTCCGACGGAGGTTGCCAACTGCGAAACCTTCTCATAGGAGAAAATATCCCGGAGTTCTGAATCGATCTCCATCGTCATATCACCAGAACCCCCCGCTTCCACATAAAGATCTCTCATATAAGGATCTAACTTTCCCCCGGAAGCTAAAGGAAGAACTATCGCCAGCTTAAAGAAATAATCGTCAGGCGTCTTTTCTCCGATATTCAGCGTGACCTCATTGGCAACCAGATCCCCGAGCATCACCACCACCGGATTTTCCGACGCGTTCTGCACCCGGTATTCCACTGCCTGCCCATCCTCGGAAAGGGCCGCCGTCACAGCCACCTGATGGGCATTGTAGATGACCGTTCCCTCTATGGTGACGTCTTCAATCGGGTCAGACGGAGCTTCCGTCTCATTCTCCTGCGCTTCCGGCGCTTCTGACAAAGCGGCCGTTTCCAAAGCTTCCATGCTTTCGGTATCAGAGCCGGTTTCTTCGGTCCCAGCCGCCGAAAGTCCCATGCTCGCCAACAGCTCATCATCAATTTCCCCGCTGGGCGTCAGCTGGTTTTCGTTCTGCCATGCCGTGATCGCCTCTGCCGTCCTGCTCCCGGCAATTCCATCCGCCGTCCCGCAGTCAAACCCTGCTTCGTTCAGCTTTTCCTGCACAGAGCGCACCGTATCCGCATCGGAATATACCTGTGCCTGCGCTTCGATGCACAGCAAAGAAACCGCGCCGAGCAACGCACCTAAAAATACTCTTCTTCTGTTTCGCTTTTCAACCATTTCAACAGCTCCTCTCCTTTTTAAGCAGTCAGGATCACTAAGCTCGAAACTACCTCGCTAAGTGTCCGGGTATATGTTCTCACTAAACTCATGCTGCGCTGCCGCTTGCATTCGTTAAGTGTTCACATTATATCACACGGCACTTAGTCATCCTGTAACATAGAAGGTACCTTCC
>CAYLPF010000253.1:0-2647 GCA_964385485.1 uncultured Lachnospiraceae bacterium
TGTGATTGCGCAGCTTCAGCGCCCGGACCAGCTTCGGATACCTGCGGTAATAAATCTTTGCCAGCTTCTCCACCGAGGAGCTGCTTTCTTTTTTGTAATATCCCTTTCCTCTGGTCAGGATCACAATATTGTAATCAAAGCCGTCCGCGATCGCTTTCCGGATCGGTACGGAATCCGCAACTCCGCCATCCATCATGGGGATCCCGTCCACCTCTGTCATGGGAGACACAAAGGGCAGGCTGGAGGAAGCCCGGCAGGCTGCCATCATCCTTTTTGGATCTTTATATTCCTCGATAAATTCCGCCCGGCCGGTCAGACAGTTCGTCGTTGTAAGCAGGCAGCGTATCGGAGACTTGACATATGCCTTGAAATCAAAGGGATAATCGTGGTTCGGGAACTGGTCAAAAATCAGATCCATATTCATAAAATACTTCGTCTTCAGCATCGTGCGGACACCATAAAGCTCATAGTCAAGCTGTGCATCCAGCATACATTCCTTCGTCCGAAGTATCTGCCCCGAAACATAATCTACCGCATTACAGGCTCCCGCTGACACGCCTATCACATAGGGAACCACCAGCTTCTGGCTCATCAGATAATCCAGCACCCCGCTTGTAAAGATCCCCCGCTGCCCGCCGCCTTCCAAAATCATGCCTGTCTTTTTCATTGGGACTCTCCTTCGGTCTGTGTTTCTTCTCCTGCTTCGGTCTGCTCCTCTTCCCCGTCCTGAGGCTCTGCTCCGGTCTCTTCTTCTGCTCCGGTCTGCTCTTCTTCCCCGTCCTGAGACTCTGCTCCGGCCTCTTCTTCTGCTCCGGTCTCCGCCTCTGTTACCAGCTCAGACTCTGTTTCCTCCTCGACCACGGCATTCTCCGCAAGGAAATCCAGAACCTTTTCCTCCAGAATGCTGATACGGATCAGTTTTTCTCCGTATGCTGCCTCCAGTTCTTCTGTCGTCTCATACTCTTCGTCGGCCAGATACCGTTCGCAGCCGGCCGCATATTCCTCGTCGCTGACCTCGATGCCCTCAGCCTCCGCGATCGCTTTCAGGATCAGCTCCTGCTGCAGCATCATCTTGACGTACGCCGCAGCCTGTTCCCTGAATTCCTCTTCCGTCACGCCAAAGCAGACAGAAAGGAAGTCCGCGTATTCCATCTCGTATTCTTCGGCCTCTTCCTTGTAGCTGGCTTCCATGCTTGCCACGCCGAAGTCCACCATCTCCTGCGGATAATCATTGATCGTGGATGTATCCAGGATCTGGCGCAGCAGCTCATTTTTGATAATATTATCCTTCTGGCTGTCCATATTATCCTGAAGCTGCGTCCGGATGGCTTCCCGGTACGATGCGGCATCTGTATATTCACCGTCTGAAAGTGTACTCGCATATTCATCTGTCAGCTCCGGTACACGCTTCACTTCGTTAACAGTCACGGTAAACACGGTCTCCTGGCCTGCCAGATCCGCGTTTCCATAGCTTTCCGGGAAGGTCAGCGTCAGATCCACCGTATCACCGATAGCCACGCCGATCAGCCCGTCCTCAAATCCCGGGATAAAGGTGCCGGAGCCGATCACCAGGTCATATCCCTTGGAGGTACCTCCGTCAAATGCTTCCCCGTCCAGCTTACCCTCGTAATCAATATTTGCCGTATCGCCGTCCTGCACCGTACCTTCCTCAAGCGTCTCAGACAGGTCGGCCTGCTGCATGCTGGAGCGTATCGTCTCATCAATATCCTCTTCCGACACTTTCAGGACATCAAGGCCAATGCCAAGCCCCTTGTATTCTCCCAATGTCACATACTCAGATGCCGTATAATCAGGCCGTTCCAGTATGGCTTCCGTCTCTTCCGCATCAGCGTCCTCCGCGCCTTCCCCGGCGCTGTCCGCTGCTTCATCCGTGCCCGCATTTTCCGCCGGGGCTTCTGTCGTCAGCTCAGTCTCCTCCGCCATGGCCGGTGAAAAGGATGCTGCCGCCAGGCAGAAGGTACACATGATCGCTGTCATTAAATTTTTTCTTTTCATTGTCCTGATCCTCTCTGTAATTGAATTCTCCCTCATAAATATAAAGTATAGCATATCTGCCTGCGTTTGACACACAAAAATATAATTTTAAGAAAAAAGAAAGAATGATTGCTATTTTTTCCAAAGAATGATAGAATGTAATTCGAAATCCAAGCAGGGGGAAGTACATATGTCAACCTTTTTTAAAGTTTTACTTGTTATTCTGATCATACTCGTTATCGCACTTGTTGTCCTCTATTTCGTTGGACGGAAGATGCAGAAAAAGCAGGCCGCACAGCAGGAGCAGATGGAAGCAGCGAAGCAGACTTTCTCCATGCTGATCATAGATAAGAAGCGGCTGCCCATTAAAGAATCCGGGCTGCCGCAGATGGTCATCGACCAGACACCGAAGCTTATGCGCCGTTCCAAGCTGCCGATCGTGAAGGCAAAGGTCGGACCAAGGATCATGACGCTGGTCAGCGACGCAGCTATCTTCGATTCGATTCCCGTGAAGAAGGAAGTCAAAGCCGTTGTCAGCGGTATTTATATTATGGAAGTAAAGGGCGTCCGCGGTCCGCTGGAGACTGTCCCGAAGAAAAAAGGATTCTGGGCAAGGACAAAAGAGAAGTTTTCCAGAAAAAAATCATGACAA
>CAYLPF010000254.1:0-2631 GCA_964385485.1 uncultured Lachnospiraceae bacterium
CTGTCAATAATTTATTAATATTTTCTTATTTTGCCTGGATCACATGCATCATATTCGTCATGGCGCCTTTCCCCTTGACGATATTGGTAGCAGGGTCTCCCGCCGTAAATACCACCATATCGCCCTCCTCAACGTATCCTTCCCGTCTGACCACATACATGGCGTGGGAAATGATGTGCTCCGTCGTATCCTCCGTATAGCCCTTCAGGGGCGTAACTCCCCAGTATATCTGCATCTTGCGCTGCGCCCAGTCATTTGGCGTCACAGCGTAAATCGGAATATTGGAGCGGAAATTCGACATTGTCCGGGCAGTCTGCCCCGACATGGTCGGCGTGACGATGCATTTCGCCTGAACGTTCGTCGCGGTGCGCACTGCCGCCACTCCTACGGCGCTGGAGACATTTGCGTCGCCTCTGAGGGAACGGTAATCCGGCATGGACTGGTAATCGAGATACTGCTCTGTGGTTTCCGCGATCTGCGCCATCATCTTAAGCGCTTCTACCGGATACTTACCCATAGCAGTCTCTCCGGAGAGCATGATCGCATCAGCGCCTTCACGGATGGCGTTTGCTACATCTGTCACCTCTGCCCTCGTAGGGCGCGGGTTCCGGATCATGGAGTCCAGCATCTGGGTCGCGATGATAACCGGTTTGTATTTGTGATTGCACTTGTCCACGATCGTCTTCTGTACATGCGGCACATCGTAGGCCGGAATCTCCACGCCCAGGTCACCTCTTGCCACCATAATGCCGTCCGCCGCGTTGATGATACGGTCAATATTCTTAATCCCTTCACTGTTCTCAATCTTTGCGATGACATCGATGTGTTCCGCATGGTATTCCTTCAGGATGCTCTTGATCTCCCTCACCGCATCCGCGTCCCGTACAAAGGATGCCGCGATGAAATCAATTCCCTGCTGGATACCGAAAATGATATCCTCCCTGTCCTTTTTCGTGATAGCAGGAAGATTCACCTGGACATTCGGCACATTGATCCCCTTTCTCTGGCCCAACTCGCCGCCATTCTCCACGGAACAGACAATATCCTTCCCTCTGATCTCCTTTACCTTCAGGGCGATCAGGCCGTCATCGATCAAAATCGTATCCCCGACAGTCACATCCTTTGCAAGCTCCGGATATGTCTGGAAAACCTTTGTCTCATCTCCCGGCTGCTCCTCGCCGGTCAGGATAAACTGCGCACCCTCGTCCAGCTTCACCTTTCCGCCGTTTTTCAGCAGGCCGGTGCGGATCTCCGGTCCCTTTGTATCCAGAAGTATGGCAATCGGCTTCTTCATTTCCTCCCGGACGCTTTTGAGCTGGTCAAAACGCCTTTTCTGTTCTGCATGATCCCCATGGGAGAAATTGAACCGCGCAATATCCATCCCGTTCGCAACAAGCTCCTTCAACACCTCACGGTCATCCGCATTTGGTCCCATTGTACAAATAATCTTCGTTTTTTTCATGAGCCTTCCTCCAATCGCGTTATTCATTTTTTTCGATTTCGATCTGATCGCCGGACATCCTCAGGATATCCCGTATTTCCTCCAGCGGCATTTCCAGATAAGCCGACAATTCCTCCGCGGAGACCTTGTGCCCCAGATCACGCTCCAGATTCTGCACGGCCTCATTCAGATGATTGACGCGGCTGACGATCCCCTCGTTCATCTTTCTCGTCTCCCGGCTGCTGCCGATGGCCGATTCCATCGCCGCATTAATACTGTTGATGATATGCGCCCGGCAGGCCGCAGGGCTCTCCAGCCTGCCGATGGATTCCATCGCCGTCAGAAGCCCCAGATTCCCCTCCTGGATCAGATCCTCGGCAGCGACCTCCGTGCCTTCATACCCGCCTGCCATCTCACAGATCATCGGAAGATAACTTTCGATCAGGCCAAGCCGCGCCTTTTCATCGCCTGCCATCGCCTGGCGCATCAGGCGCTGTTCATCCTCTGATATGCCGCCGTCCTGCAGGCGCATCAGCTCATCAATATAAAGAGAAAGGCTCTGCCCGGCAGCCTCCTCCGGAAGCTCCTTTGCCTCTTCCCTCGTTTCCACCACGCGAATATCCTGCTCTGCAAGATAGCTGTAGATCAGATTGAAATGTTCTTCCTCCAGAGGCAGGTTCCCGAGGATCTCTTTGATCTCCGCCTTTGAAATGACATTCCCGGCAGCATCCGCCGCCTTTTTTATCTCACTTAGCATCTCACGGAAAACTATTTTATTATCCATAATCTCTCCTGTTATTTTGCCGCGGCTTCCCCTGCTCCCAGCACCTCTACCGCTTTCTCCAATACTGCGTCCTTTTTCTCATCTGTCTCCGCGTTCAGGGCTTCCTGGTCTGTCCCGCTGTCGCTTTGAGTTCCCGAAGCTGTATGCTCCTCTTCCTCCACCACGATATCCGGCGTGATCCCGTTTCCGTTGATGTCCTGCCCCTTCGGTGTGTAATACGTCTCTGTTGTCAGCTTGAAAGCGGATCCGTCTGACAGCGTATATGTCTGCTGCACGACTCCTTTTCCGTACGTTTTCGTACCAATGACCGGCCCCAGCTCCAGATCCTGCACCGCACCCGCAAAGATCTCGGAAGCGCTCGCCGAATTGCCGTCCACCAGTACCGCGATCTCACACGTCACAGAGC
>CAYLPF010000255.1:0-2620 GCA_964385485.1 uncultured Lachnospiraceae bacterium
GAAAAACGGTATTTGTTTCTACGCATGACCCGGAGCTCGTTGCCCTTTGCTGTGACCGTGTGATACAGATCTCGGATGGATACGCAAGGGATCTCTCCGCAGAGCTGGCCGTTTCTAACAGCGGGCAAAAAGGTTCCCAGGATCCCTGACGCCCGCAGACACATACGGGCGATAACGAGTATAAAGGCAGGTGGTCTTATGGAATGGAAGCAGAAAATCACAATCCCGGCCGAGGGAGGAACTGAGGAACCGGGCGAAATTACTGTCTATTGGCTGCACAAAAATCTGCTTTTGCTGCTGATCGACATCAGAACTTATACAATACCCGAGATCATACCGGAAAAAGACAGGCGTGAGATCCAGGATGCGTTTTATATCAATTACTGTGTTGAAGGGCGCTGTGAACTGTCCATGAGAGACGGCAGCGCGACGTTTCTGGAGAGTGGGGAGCTTGCTGTCGATCTGGGACATACTGCGCAGGATAATGCTTTCTTCTACTATCCCAATAAGATATATCGCGGGGTGGAAGTCTGCTTTGTCCCGGGGAAAAGCCTTGATCGCGCTCTGTCAACAGATTCACAAAATACCACAGTCACAGAGAGGTTCCGCCAGTTCTATATGGAGCAGGACCGTCTGTTGATCACACGGCCGGAGAAACTGATAGCCGCCGCTTTTGAAATCATGGCGGAGGATGCTGCTCTTGGCATGCCCAGGGAAGTCCTGCTCATGGATGTATACCGCCTTCTGATACTGCTGGGAGATCTGCGGTTTGCGGAAGTGGCAAGAAGAACCTATTATACGGATTCCCAGGTGAAGATCGCGAAGCTTGCCATGGAGGAGCTGACCCAGAATTTAAGCAGGCGGATATCCGCGGCAGAGCTTGCCGCAAAATTCGGTATCAGCGAATCAAGCCTGAAAAATTATTTTCGCGGTGTGTACGGGAAAGGATACCGCGAAAGCTTAAATGAACTGCGTATGGAAAAGGCTGCCAGGCTGCTCGCGCAGGGCGGCGTCCAGGTGAGCCAGGCCGCCGCGGCGGTGGGCTATGCGAGCCAGTCACGCTTCGCAAAGGCATTCGGGGAATACTTCGGCGTTTCTCCCAAAGAGTACAGCCGCAGAACGCATTTACAGGAAACAACATAAATCCTGTCGTTGCCTGTAACAGATGCACATGGCCGCATCAGGGAAATTGCCGCTTCCGGCAGCAGTCGCCAAAGCAAAAGAAAACGGCTGAAGCCGGTTCCTGTAAAATATGAATAAGAAAGCGAGGCTTTCCAAATGGAAGAAAAAAAGAAAAAGCCAGATGTGATGAAGCTGATCAGGCCTTATGCGGATTCGCACGGGCTGCTTATTACATTGGGACGGATCTTAGCCGCTGTCAGCGCGCTCGCTGCCATGGCGCCGTTCTATGATCTATGGAGGATCATCAAAATCGCGGTATCCGGTGAAAATCCGGGGCAGATTATAAATTTCGGCTGGCAGGCGGTGGGTATCACCGTTCTTGGGATGCTTATCTATATCTGTGCGCTTATGTGTACGCATATTGCGGCATTTCGGGTACAGGCAAACATGAGAAGCAGGCTGATGCACCATATTATGGATCTGCCAATGGGGGTATTTGACAAAGAGGGAACCGGAAAAATCCGGCGCATTGTGACGGACTCTACTGCTGCCACCGAAACCTATATTGCCCACAGTATTCCGGATAAAACGGTTGCTGCGGTCACGCCTGTGGGACTGGTCGCTATGATGCTCATCTTTGACTGGCGGCTGGGACTGATCTGCTTTATTCCCGCTGTCATTGGGTTTGCCTTTATGATGACCATGATGGGCGAAAAGATGAAAAAAGCGATGCAGGAGTACCAGAACGCGTTGGATTCCATGAGTAGTGAGGCAGTGGAATATGTACGCGGCGTGCCGGTTGTAAAAACCTTTGGACAGACGGTAAATTCCTTTCGCCGCTTCAAAAACGCGATCGATTTCTATGGAAAATGGACCATTGCGTACACAAGGAGCATGAGACCTGCCATGGTTGCCTTCATGACGGCGATCAACGCTGTTTTTGCGGCTCTGATTGCCGCAGTCTATTTACTTGGAAATCATGGCATTACGCCCGAGCTGGTTTCCAATGCAATGTATTATATCCTGATCACTCCCCTGCTGACCGTTACCCTGACAAAGATTGCCTACTCAGGCGAGCAGGAAATGACTCTGCTGGATGCTATGGAACGTGTGGAGTCCATCCTTGCCATGAAACCGCTTGAAAATTCGGCGGACAGCAGCAGGATAGAGGACAGCTCCGTTGTGCTTGACCATGTGAGCTTCCGATATGACGGCGCGGAAAGGAACGCCCTGTCTGATCTGTCCCTGACGATCCATGCGGGGAGTAAGGTTGCGCTGGTGGGCCCCAGCGGCGGGGGAAAATCCACCACTGCCCAGCTGATCGCGCGGTTTTTCGACGTGACGGAGGGCAGCATCAGGATAGGCGGTGTGGATGTGCGCGAAATACCGCAGGAAAAGCTGGCTGATCTGGTTTCTTTTGTATTCCAGGACAGCAGGCTTTTGAATACCTCCATACTGGAAAACGTGCGGCTGTCAAAACCGGACGCGACAGAAGCCG
>CAYLPF010000256.1:0-2614 GCA_964385485.1 uncultured Lachnospiraceae bacterium
CCAGCCTTCGGGCGGAGAATATGGAGCTTGTGTCAAGACCGGGATATCTGGGGATATCCTATACAGTCTGCGGAGATATTGCACGGGAGGTATCCGGGACTGAAGAGCCCGGTGTGGCTGCAAATGATCTGAGGATGGATGTGGAGATCGATATTCCCGGCAAATTCAGCGTATACAATTCGCTGGCCGCCATCGCCGTCTGCCGTCATTTCAGGGTGGATGAGCAGGATATCAAAAAGGCGCTGAAGACGGCGAAGGTCAAGGGGCGCGTCGAGATGGTGAAGGTATCGGATAAATTTACTCTGATGATCGATTATGCACACAATGCAATGGCGCTGGAGAGCCTTCTTACTACGCTGAAGGCGTACCGCCCGCACCGCCTTGTCTGCCTGTTCGGCTGCGGCGGCAACCGTTCGAAGCTGCGCAGATATGAGATGGGCGAGGTGTCCGGCAAGCTGGCGGATCTGACTATTATTACCTCGGACAATCCGCGCTATGAAAAACCGGAGGATATCATTGCGGATATCGTGACGGGCATTGAAAAGACAGACGGCAAATATATTAAGATAACAGACCGTAAGGAAGCGATCGCGTATGCGATCCATCACGGTGAGCCGGGAGATATCGTGATCCTTGCCGGAAAAGGGCATGAGGATTATCAGGAGATCGAAGGCAGGAAGTACCCGATGGATGAGCGCGTGCTGATCCGGGAGATCCTGGAGGGCAGATAGGCTCTGCCGGGATATGGGCTGCCGGGTGGTAAATGCCCGGAATACTTGGAAGGAAGACGAAACAGGATTTATGGAATTATTTGCGGATATCATCATTGATATCTCCCACAACAGGCTGGATCAGACGTTTCAGTACAGGATTCCGGAGGAACTGCAGGGGATACTGGAGCCGGGAAATGTGGTGGAGATTCCATTTGGGCGGGGCGACCGCCTGACGAAGGGTTATGTGCTGAGGATCACGGAATACGCTTCCTGTCCTCTGGACAAAATGAAGAATATAGAAGCGGTGGTGACGGATCTTGCGGGAGCGGATTCCAAGCTGACGTCGCTGGCACTCTGGATGCGGGATTATTACGGATGCACGACCATACAGGCGCTGCGTACCGTACTCCCTTTCCGGCAGAAATCACCTGCAAAAAAGAAGAGGACTGTGATCCTGCGCCTTCCGGTTTCGGAAGCGAAGCAGAAGCTGGAATGGTTTAAAAGCAGGCATCAGACAGCCAGGGCAAGGCTTCTCGAGGCTCTTCTGGAGGAACCCGCGCTGCCATATGAGGTGGTTACGGGAAGCCTGAAGGTGACGGCTTCCGTGCTCCGGGCGATGGAAGGACAGGGTATCCTGTCCTTTGAAAGTGAACATATCTATCGGACTCCGGCTGTACTTCAAAGCCTGAAGGAGAAACCGGAGAGAACCCCGGGGGATCCGCCAGCAGAGATGCGTCAGGAAAATGATACATTACCTGAAGATCAAACGGATCAGCACTCCGTTTCCCGGACACTGGTCAGCAGTTTCTCTTTAAATGAAGAGCAGCAGGCCATTGTGGATGCGGTAGGCCGGGACTGGGAGCGTGAAGAATACGCCCAGTATCTGATCCATGGCGTAACAGGAAGCGGAAAGACGGCTGTCTATATGGAGCTGATTGCGCTGGCTCTTGCAAGGGGAGAGCAGGCGATCCTGCTGATACCGGAGATTTCCCTGACATATCAGAATGTCATCCGTTTTTATCACAGGTTCGGCGACCGGATATCGATCCTGCATTCCAGATTGTCGTCTGCGGAACGGTATGACCAGTTCGAACGGGCAAAATCCGGCGACATTGACGTGATGATCGGGCCGCGTTCTGCGTTGTTTACACCATTTCAGAAGCTTGGCATTATTATTATAGATGAGGAACATGAAACTTCCTATAAAAGCGAATCCGTTCCGCGGTATCACGCAAGGGAGACGGCAAAAAAACGCGCTATGCTGGAGGGAGCCAGACTGGTTCTCGGCTCAGCAACGCCCTCCCTGGAAGCGTATTATGAGGCGAAAAGCGGGAGGTGCAGGCTGTTCACGCTGCAAAAGCGGGCTACGGGAGGCGCACTGCCCGCGGTATCCATTGTCGATATGCGCTGCGAGCTGCGGGAGGGAAACCGTTCTATCCTGAGCCGCAGCCTGACGGAGAAGATCGGGGAACGGCTGAAAAGCGGGGAGCAGGTGATGCTCTTCCTTAACCGGAGAGGGTATTCGGGATTTGTTTCCTGCCGCTCCTGCGGACATGTGATGAAATGTCCGCATTGTGATGTGTCGCTGTCACTGCACAGAAACCGCCGGATGGTATGCCATTACTGTGGTTACGAGGAACCGGCGGCGGACAGGTGTCCCAAGTGCGGTTCGCCCTATATCGGCGGCTTCAAGGCGGGGACGCAGCAGATCGAAGAGATCGTACAGCACGCCTTCCCTGAGGCGAGGATCCTGCGGATGGATGCGGATACGACGAAGGGAAAGGACGGGCATGCAGAGATCCTGCGGGCTTTTGGCAGGCATGAGGCGGATATCCTGGTAGGCACTCAGATGATCGTGAAGGGCCATGATTTCCCGGAGGTGACTCTGGTAGGGATCCTGG
>CAYLPF010000257.1:0-2583 GCA_964385485.1 uncultured Lachnospiraceae bacterium
AATTCAGAGAGGCAATGGAATTTGCCCTGAGCCTGAAGGACAAACCGGCAGGGCGGTATGAGTGCGGCAGGTTCCCGGAGGGGACTGTATTTGCCATGGTGCAGGAGGGAAATACGCTCCCACTGGAAGGCGGGCAGATGGAGGCTCACCGGAAATATATGGATGTACAGATCATGCTGGAGGGCGGCGAGACCGTATACTATGCGGATATAGATGGACTCAAAGAGACGGTGCCGTACAAGGATGATATCATATTTTATGAGGCGGCGGGACAGCCGGCCCGGATCGGGGAAGGGATGTTTTATGTGGCGCTGCCGCATGACGGACATATGCCCTGCCGGGAGCTTGACGGCCCGGGGACATTCCGGAAGATCGTTTTGAAGATCCGGGTAGCCTGATATCGGGGCAGGCTGCAGATACGGAAATCGTTTGGGCAGGAGGAATAAGAAATCAAATGGAAAAGACATTGTATATTGGAAGCGTGGGAACCAGTTCGATCATGAAGGTGATCCAGGAAGGAATACGTCTGACGCCGGGGCTTGAGACAAGAGTTGTCTATTCCAGGGATCTGCGTCGGGGAGAAGCGTTTGCCAGGGAGACCGGAGTCGGAGAATGGTGTGATGATTATGAGGCGCTGCTTGCGCGGAAGGATATTGATATTATCTACATTGCTACACCAAACTGTTTTCACGCCCGGCAGGCGATCCGCGCAATGGAACAGGGAAAGCATGTGATCGTGGAAAAACCCGCGGCTGTCTCAGAAGAGGAGGTCCGGGCGATGGAAGACGCCGCCAGACGTAACGGCGTTTTCTTCCTGGAAGCAATCACCACGCTGTTTATGCCCTGCTATACGGCATGCCGGGCTAAGCTTCCGGAGCTTGGAAAAATCAAAAAAGCCGGGATATGCTTTGGCCGCTATTCCTCAAAGTATGACGATTATCTGGCAGGAAAGAACCCAAATATCTTCAATCCCGAAATGAAAGCAGGCACATTGAACGATATGGGAATTTACTGTATTCATATGGCGGTGGATCTGTTTGGAGAACCGCAGGGGGCAGCATATGAGGCAGAATATGGCCCGAATGGGATCGATCTGTATGGAACGCTCCTGCTGGATTACGGCGATATGCAGTGCCGGATCGTGACAGCGAAGGACAGGAATCTGGAATGCGGATTCCGCCTGGAGGGGGAAAAAGGATTCCTTGCATCGGACGATGAGATCAATGCGCTTGCTTCCTGCTTTGGTGAAGTAAACGGAACTCCTGTGAAGATCGATAAACCGGTTGAAAAAAACCGCATGGTTTACGAAATGGCGGTGTTCAGGGCTGCCATTTTGAAGCACGATACAGAATTTTTTGACAGAATGTGCAGGCAGAGCAGGATCGCGGCAGGGATCCTGGAAAAAGCGCATAAAGAGCAGGAAAATAAAAAATGACCAGATAATGGGGCGCTGCCACACGCAGCGCCCCATTATCTGGTCGAAGAACAGGCACAGTGAATAGCTCCGAACCTGTCAACGGGTTTATCATTGATAACTGTTATCCGGCATAGCAGTTATTCTGCTTTGCCGCTGTTCTGGATTTTGGAGATCAGATTGAATACCTGCAAAAACAGGTAGAAAATCGTATATGCCAGGCCGAAGGCGGCAATCCATTCATATTTTTTTGGCAGTTTCTTCTCCACGCAGTCATGGATCGCCTGGAAATCAACTAACAGAAACAGGCAGGCAATGATGATATAGAGAACGGAAACACCGATACTGATCGCCGGATTACCGCTGACATATGTAAGAATATCGCCAAAGCCCGGGATCAGGCTTAACAGAAACGCGATCACGCCGCCGAGCAGGATCGTACAGAAAAGTGTCGTCACTACCGCCCGGAATTTAGATGTGACACTGATGATCCCTTTTGTATAAAGGATTGCCATGACCGCGACCAGGGTAACAGTGATGATCGTTGCAATTGTAACAATCCCGCCATATTCCTCCGGAAGCAGATCGTCCAGGCAGGTGAAGCTGTAGCTGAAGCACAGGCAATAGATACTTCCGAGAACCGGCACCAGCGGCTTGATGGCAAAAGCCAGCAGCGGCGCAATGATAGACAGTATAAATGCGCCGAGGAATACAAGCGCTTCCAGCGGATGGATGCGCATACCGTTATCCAGAACGATCGCATTACCGGCTGTCAGCTGCGGACGCAGGGTGTAGAAGCCTGCAACGCCGATTACGGCCCATAACAGGAAAAAATAAGTTTTTGCCGCGACACCGCCGTAGCTGGCGGCATTTCTGTCTGAATCCGAGGTATCTGAAACCTTGTATAGCTTGCGTATCATCGGATTCATAAAATAACTGTTCTGCAAATTCGCGTTTGTGCTCATGATCCATAACCTCCCGTAAGAATAATATTTTTCAATTCTATTATTCTAGGAAATTATGCCGGACAGTTCAATATATATCACAAAAAATACATCGAAATGTGAAAAAACGTCCTGCCAGGAAACTCTATCCCAACAGCGCCGAATCATTCGCGAACTGCTCTCCGCTGGCACGCTCGAACTGATCCAGCAGGTCGCGCACAGTCA
>CAYLPF010000258.1:0-2546 GCA_964385485.1 uncultured Lachnospiraceae bacterium
GTAGCGGCTGAACTTAAGGGTACGAGGCTCATTATCCATGTAAAAGAAGGGATCCTCGGGGAAAAGGAAGAACAGGAGGATTCTCAGGAGCCCTCCAGTCTTGCCGCCTCCTGCGCGGGGACTGTGGAATCTATCTATGTAAGGAAAGGCAGGCCGATGGTACAGGCAGGCGATGAGGTGGAAAAAGGGACACTTCTCGTATCCGGGGCGCTTCCGATCTATAATGACAGCCAGGAAATCGCTTCCTGGCAGTATGTGTCCGCTGATGCGGATGTTGTGATAAGCAGAAAGCGCACGTACAGGGACACAGTGAAGCTTCAGAGTGAAAAAAAAGAATATACCGGGCGGGAAAAGCACACGTATCTGTTCCGGGCAGGCGGCATGCCATTTGCCCTGCCGGATTTTTCAGAGGGGTTTGAGCAATGCGATACAGTGTCGGAGCTGACGCAGCTGCAGTTATCGGAGAATTTTTATCTCCCGGTGTACATACAGAAATTTACAGTGAGGGAATATGAAAAAGTGGAAATCATATACACAAAAGAGCAAAGCAGAGAAATTCTTGACAGGAATTTTCAGTATTTTGTAAAAAATTTAGAGGAAAAAGGGGTTCAAATATTTGAAAATGATGTTAAAATAGAATGGAATGAGAAGTTTGCCATTGCGTCCGGGGTTCTGACAACGAGAGAGTGTGCAGTCAGCCGTGTGAAAGCAGATGTCACGGAGGAGGAAGTGCAGAGCAGTGAGCCTGATTGAAATGTCCTTAAGTGTTCCGTCGGAGCATATACAGAATATATTTGGCCAGTTTGACCAATACGTGAAAAAGATAGAACGCGCATTTCAGGTCACGGTACTCAACCGTGACGGCGAGATCAAGATCCTCGGCAGTCCCACCGGGGCTGTCCGGGCCAAAAAGATTCTTGAGAGCCTGTACGAACTTTCTGTGAGAGGTACGGCCATTACGGAGCAGAACGTGGATTATTCCATTGCTCTTTCCATGGAGGAGAGGGAGCCTTCTCTGGTGGAGATGGACAGCGACTGTATCTGCCATACGATAAACGGCAAGCCGATCAAGCCGAAGACCCTTGGACAGAAGGAGTACGTTGACGCCATCCGGGAGAAAATGATCGTATTTGGAACGGGTCCCGCAGGTACCGGGAAGACATATCTGGCCATGGCCATGGCGATCACGGCATTCAAAAACGATGAGGTGGGACGGATCATTCTGACGAGGCCGGCGATCGAAGCCGGCGAAAAGCTGGGATTTCTTCCCGGAGATCTGCAGAGCAAGGTAGACCCTTACCTGCGTCCGCTTTATGACGCACTGTATCAGATCATGGGATCGGACAGCTTCCTGAAAAATATGGAAAAGGGCCTGATCGAGGTAGCTCCACTTGCGTACATGCGCGGCCGTACACTGGACAATGCGTTTATCATTCTTGATGAAGCGCAGAACACTTCGCCCGCACAGATGAAGATGTTCCTGACCAGGATCGGATTTGGCTCCAAGGTCGTTGTGACGGGGGATCTGACCCAGAAGGATCTGCCAACCGGGGCGCCCTCGGGGCTGGATACGGCGATAAAGGTACTGGGAAGGGTGGAGGACATCGGCTTTTGCCGGTTGACAAGCCTGGATGTCGTGCGCCATCCGCTGGTACAGAAGATCGTAAATGCCTATGAGGAGTATGAGAAAAAAGAAAAACGCAGAGATACGAGAAGGCGCTGATGCATCAGGACAAATGCCTGCTTCAGACAGCGTATCTGAGCAGGGAGGTAAGCTATGACGGTTGATTTTGAAAATGAGTGCGGAAGCGATCTTGGCATCGATCTGTATGAGACCGCAAAGCAGGTGATTTCCTGTTCCCTGGATTACATGGAATGCCCGTATGAGGCGCAGGTCAGCCTGTTGATCACAGACAATGAGGAGATCCGCAAAATGAACCTGGAGCACAGGAAGATCGACCGGCCTACCGATGTCCTTTCGTTTCCGATGGTCACGTATGACACGCCAGGTGATTTTGGCATTCTCGAAGAGGACGGAGAGGATTGCTTTGAGCCGGATTCCGGGGAACTGCTGCTGGGAGATATCGTGATTTCCGCAGATAAGGTGCTGGAACAGGCGGAGGAGTATGGACATTCCATAAAGCGGGAGTACGCGTTCCTGATCACTCACAGTATGCTGCATCTGATGGGATACGACCATATGACAGAGGAAGACGCCGGGGAGATGGAGCGGCTTCAGGAAGAAATATTAACCAAAATGAACATTTTAAGATAAGGGAGGAATAAATAATGAAAAAGCGATTCAGAAAAATAGCGGCGGGGATCTTATCGGCAGCAATGCTGGCGGGCTGTATGGGCGGCGCCATGACGGCCTCTGCAGAGGAAGATAATGGAATGGTCCGCAGTTTCCTGACCGGAAAGCTCGTTCCGGAGTCCATCGGAAGGACGAGGCCGATCTCCGTGATGCTCAATAACATCTATGACGCGCTTCCGCAGTCCGGCATTGCAAACGCCGAGGTCGTATATGAGGCTCCGGTGGAGGGCGG
>CAYLPF010000259.1:0-2543 GCA_964385485.1 uncultured Lachnospiraceae bacterium
GCCGGGCCTTTGTCTGGCAAAGAGGGGAACGGGGCCTCGGGGCCATTGCTGGAAGTATGGCAGAGATTCAGGACAGGAGACGAAAAGCTTATGCATGATAAATTATTGACGGTAAAAAACATACTGGTACACGTCGTTGTACTGACTGTGATTTTTATTGCTGCGATCATAGGATTTGAAAGGTGGATCAATCAGATGGAGCCCAGTACGGCACAGGCGATGGAAAACTCTACATTTCCTCTTGTATATATGAGAAATAACGGAGTGAATTACAATTGCCTGCATGGCTACGCTGAGGAGATGGATGTAAATTATATCAGGGATACGGTCACAGTGCTTCCGGACGACCACGCACTGGAGATCCAGATTCAGCCCTTTGACACGAATATTGAAAGTGTATCATATGAGGTGCTGACGCTGGACGGCAGCCAGTCGCTGGAAAATACGAAGGTCATCAAGCTGGAAACAGAGAACAATTATATGAATGCGACACTGAATATTCAGAATAATATGCTTCTGGAGCAGGAATATATTCTGAAGCTTCTGGTGACAGCGGGCGGCCGGGACATTTATTTTTATACGCGGCTGCTGTTGGAGGACGGGCTCCATCTGGAGTCCTATCTCGATTTTGTGACAGGCTTCTATGAGAAGTGCGTGAACAAGACAGATCAGACATCGCTGGGAGTTGTGGTGGAGCCGGATGAGACGACGGGGCAGAATAAGACGCTTGCCTGGATGGATATTCATGATACGGTCAGCCAGCTGATGTGGGGAGATCTGAATCCGCAGATCTATTATAAGCCGACGCCAAGCCTTGTGGATATCAACGGGACGACAGCATCCTTCGTGCTGGATTACCGCGTATCAGCGGTCAGCAGCGAGGGCACCACCGAAATATACAATATTAAAGAGTTTTACCGGCTGCGCTATACGGACACGCGGATTTTCCTTCTGGATTTTACGCGGAATACGTCAGAGGTGTTTGACGCGGATAAAACGGTTCTGCAGTCAGACGGGATCAATCTTGGCATTACGGATGCAGCGGTGGAATTTGCTTTTGACGCAAAGAAAAAGGCAGTTGCGTTCGTACAGGAAAACGAGCTTTGGCTTTATCGCATAAACGGCGGAAAGCTTACCCGGGTTTTCGGGTTCCCGCAGCAGGAAAATATGGATTACCGGGATTTTTATGATCAGAACAATATTAAGGTACTGAGAGTGGATGATTCCGGGAATATATGGTTTACTGTATCCGGTTACATGAACCGCGGCGAGCGGGAGGGCGAAAACGGAATTGGCATCTATTATTATGAGGAAGCTTCTTCAACGGTAGAAGAGATTCTGTTCATCCGGACAATGGAATCATATGATATATTGAAGCTGGATATCGATTCGCTGGCGTATATCACGGAGGATCAGGAGGACTGCTATATTCTTCAGGAGGGGATCGTTTACAGGATCAACCTGGATACAGGAGATTATGAGCGGGTAATAGACGGGATCAATAACGGCTGTTTTGTAAGCTCCGAGTCCAACCGCTATTTCAGTTGGCTGAAGGAGGGAAAACGGTACGATTCACAGACGCTTTATACGATGGATTTTGAGACAGGAAGCGTACGGGAAGTCACCTGCGGAACCGACGAACGGATCCGTCCCATCTGTTTTATGGGGGAAGACCTGGTTTGCGGCAGGGCACGGCTCTCCGAAATAAACCTGGCGGATGAGGGAAATGAACTCTTCCCGATGTACAAGCTTACGATCATTGACGAAGAAGGCGAAGAGGCGAAAACGTACCAGCCGGATGGTATTTATATCATGTCTGCGGAGTTGGAAAACAATATGCTGACGCTGACCAGGGCAGTCAGCCAGGACGGGATCTATACGGAGACGACAGAGGATCACATCGTCAGCACCGATACGGAGGAGGATGTTGTCTATGGCATCACAACTCAGGAGGACAGCATAAAGCAGACGGAGATCATCCTGCGGACAGGTACGGAGATCAAAGATGATAATCCGCAGATCGTGACGGCAAAGCTTCTGGTTTATGACGATTCGCGTTCCATACAGATACCGGTCAATAAGGACAGGGAAAATCTGTACTACGTTTATGCCGGAGGAAGTATGGAGAGCAGATGGCCCACGGCTGCCGAGGCGATCCGCCGCGCGGATGAGAAGGTGGGCGTTGTGATCAACAACGAGAAGGAATTCGTCTGGGAGCGCGGAAACAAAGCGGTGACAAGCAAGATCAAGGTAGAGAACATTCCTGATATCGTAAAGAGCGGTACGATGGATGTGAATGTGCTGGAGGAAGCCCTTGGAAAGGATGTCGTGAGCCTGACCGGCTGCAGTCTGGAACAGGTGCTGTATTTCGTAGGACAGGGTCATCCGGTGCTGGCCCAGGCGTCAGACGAGACACTTCCAGCCGTGGTGATCATCACGGGATACGACGATTACGGTAATCTGATCCTGCTGAATCCGGGAGAAACAGAGACGTACTTCTACGGCCCGAATGACAGCCAGGCGGCATTTGAAGCGGCCGGGAA
>CAYLPF010000260.1:0-2541 GCA_964385485.1 uncultured Lachnospiraceae bacterium
TCAGCATCTGAATGGATGCAAACAGATCACTGTCCTTCCTGATCTTCTCTTCATTCCCGATCACACAGATAGCCTGCTCGTCCAGCACAGAACGCACCAGGGAGGCCAGTGCGCGGATCTGTTCGGGCGAAGCATTCAGCACCTCGTCCCGCTCCTGCTGCATATCCTCATCTGTGATCCGGCTGAAATAGGCGTTCAGCGACCGGCGGCCCTTCTCCGATGGCGTGAGCGGCGTATCCAGCTCACTCACCGTGCCGATGATATACTTCGTCATCTCCCGCTCGTCAGCGTCAAATTTCTCAAGATACTCCGGCACACGGTCATATACCTCATTCGTTGCCCGCAGATTCGGATCCCGGTACGATACAAAATAGGAATCCCCTGTCCGGCCAAAGGAACTCATGCAGCCGTAAGCGCCGCCCTTGACACGAATGTTTGTCCAAAGATAATCGTAGCTCATCATGACCTTCACGATCCGCAGGAGGCCGGTATATGCATATCCTGCCTTTATAAAATTGCCGGTCCGGGCCACATACTGCACCTGACCCGGCGTCATGAAGCCTTCATTTTTCTTTTCCAGGATCAGATCGTTTTTCTTCACAGGAAGATCCGTATGAGGCAGATGGCTCATAAACCGCATAAGCGGCTCACGCACCGCCTCAAGCCCCTCCGCGTCCGAAGTCAGGCTCACAAAGAGTCCCTCCCTGTGGAACAGCTCCTTTATCAGCAGACGCAGCTTTTCTTTCAGCCCCTGCTTCCGCTCTTCAAAATTCCTCTCCAGATCATCGATCAGCTGATAGAACGCAATGCCGCCTATCGCGTCGTTGAACGCATTGAACTGAGAGAAATACGATAATGCGCGGCTTGCCGCAGTAGAATGTCCGGAGGAGGAAAGCTGCATCGCTACCCTTGATTTCAGCTTTGCCACGATCTCATACAATCGCCTGTCATCCTCCGGCTTTGAGCGGAGCAGGATCTCCTCCGCCATCTCAAGGGCGAAGGGCAGCTTATCGTACAGCACCCGGGAACGGATCCCGGCAAAGGCGCGGATCTCATTGTCTGTACCCAGCACCGGATATACGTTCAATCCTGCCGAAATGCCGCCGGTATACATGTTAATCTCATTATTCAGATCCTGATACGTATAATTCTCTGTATTTACCATGCCAAGCACGGATTTCAAAAGGCCGAGATACGGAATATCCTCCCGATCCACCCGGCTGATATCAAACAGCAGGTCAAGGTATGCGATCCTGTTCGTGAACACATCATGGTGGAGGATGGCCGTACCCTCCCAGTCATATTCCGTGTTCTGGAATCCGGCTGCCTTTTTCCCGATATCCTCTCTTGTCAGCATCGGGATCTTCTCCAGCTCCTCCTGCGTGGAGGGAGTCTCCTGGAACCTGCGCAGCGCGGCGGTCTTTTCCACCAGCTCACAAATCTCCCGCTCCGACAGAGAATTCCTGTAAGCCTTCAGCTTTTCACTTGTTTCCCTGTCGTTTCTGGCTGTCAGCCCGCACTCCGGCTCCACCACCACATAAGACGCATGAGGATTGTCCAGCAGATATTTGCGGATCATATCTTCAAAATATCCCGTCTCCACATACTTTTTCAGGCGGTCAAACACATCCATCTTCAGATAATCAAAAGGCCTGTTCTCATCATAAAGCCAGCTTGAAAATACATCCAGCCCGTACATAAGCCCCTTCGGGAATGAGCCGTAATCCGCCTCCCGTGCTTTGAACTCCATCGCATTGATACCGGCTAACAGCGCTTTCCTGTCAATTCCCTGTTCCGCAGTCTCCATCAGTGTCCGGCGGATCACCTCCCGAAACGCTCCAAGCTGCTCCCGGTTCGCATTTTTCGCAATAATACTGAAAAACGGCTGGTAAATACCGCCCTCATAAGAGCTCAGAATATCCTTGCCGATCCCCGCATCGAGCAGCGCCTGCTTCAGCACAGCGCCCGGAGCCGACAGAAGCGCATACTCCAGTACAGCAAAAGCATTCGAAAGATCCACGTCCAGAACAGTGCCGACAACCGCGTTATAGGACAGATACGTATTATCCTCCGTCTCATTTCCTTCCGTTACCGGATATTTGCAGAAGACCTCCTTCGGCTTTTCAAAGGGCTTCTGCAGCTTTATCTCAGAGTCCACCTTGCGAACGTCAAAGCTGCTCAGATACTCCTTATCCAGCCATGCAAGCCTCTCCTCCGCATCCATATTTCCATACAGATAAATGTAGCTGTTGGACGGATGATAATACTTCTGGTGAAACGCGAGGAAGTCCTCATACCTCAGATCCGGGATATGCATCGGATCTCCGCCGGACTCCACGCCGTACGTCGTATCCGGAAACAGGGAGTTCATGATCTCCATCTCCATCACATCCTCCGGAGATGAGTAAGCCCCCTTCATTTCATTGTATACCACGCCGTTGTAGGTAAGCTCGTCTTCCACGGATTCCAGCTGGTAGCTCCAGCCCTCCTGCCGGAAGATCTCTTCCTTCTGATAAATATTCGGATAAAAGACCGCGTCCA
>CAYLPF010000261.1:0-2532 GCA_964385485.1 uncultured Lachnospiraceae bacterium
GTCGGCGAGGACGCGTATTTCCTGGCATGGACGACGACGCCCTGGACGCTTCCGTCCAATCTGGCCCTCTGTGTGAATCCGGACGAGACGTACTGCAAGGTAAAGGCCGCTGACGGATATACGTATTATATGGCGGAGGCGCTTCTGGATACAGTGCTTGGCAGGCTTTCTGACAAGGAGAACGGTGTGCCGGCGTATGAGATCCTGGAGACTTATAAGGGCAGGGATCTGGAATACAGGGAATATGAACCGCTGTTCGCATGTGCGGGCGAGGCGGCTGCGAAGCAGCACAAGAAAGCGCATTTTGTGACCTGCGACAATTACGTTACGATGTCAGACGGTACCGGCATCGTCCATATCGCGCCTGCTTTTGGTGAGGACGACGGACGGATCGGGCGCATTTATGGGCTTCCGTTTGTTCAGTTTGTGGATGGCAAGGGCAATATGACGGAGGAGACGCCGTACGCGGGCATGTTTGTGAAGAACGCCGATAAGCCGATCCTTGTGGATCTGGAGAAAGAGGGCAAGCTTTACGACGCTCCGAAATTTGAGCATGAATATCCGCACTGCTGGAGATGTGATACTCCGCTGATCTATTACGCGCGTGAGTCCTGGTTTATCAAGATGACGGCAGTGAAGGATGACCTGATCGCAAACAATAATACGATCAACTGGATCCCGGAGAGCATCGGCAAGGGACGTTTCGGCGACTGGCTGGAGAACGTCCAGGACTGGGGGATTTCCCGGAACCGTTACTGGGGCACTCCGTTAAATATCTGGGAGTGTAAGGAATGCGGCCATATGCATTCCATCGGAAGCCGCCAGGAGCTCTTCGAGATGAGCGGAAACGAGGCCGCGAAGACGGTGGAGCTTCACCGCCCGTACATCGATGAGATCACGATCCGGTGCCCGAAGTGCGGCGGCGTGATGCACCGTGTACCGGAGGTCATTGACTGCTGGTTTGATTCCGGGGCGATGCCTTTCGCGCAGTACCATTATCCGTTTGAAAATAAAGAATATTTTGAGGCGCATTTCCCGGCCCAGTTTATTTCTGAGGCTGTGGATCAGACGAGAGGCTGGTTCTATTCCCTGCTGGCAGAGTCTACGCTGCTGTTCAACAAAGCGGCGTATGAGAACGTCATCGTTCTTGGCCACGTACAGGATGAGAACGGCCAGAAGATGAGCAAGTCCAAGGGAAATGCCGTTGACCCGTTTGAGGCGCTGGCGACGTACGGGGCCGACGCGATCCGATGGTATTTCTATATCAACAGCGCGCCGTGGCTGCCGAACCGTTTCCATGGCAAGGCCGTGCAGGAGGGGCAGCGTAAGTTCATGGGTACTCTGTGGAATACGTACGCGTTCTTCGTACTGTATGCGAACATTGACAATTTTGATCCGATGAAATACTCTCTGGATTATGAGAAGCTTCCGGTTATGGACAAATGGCTGCTCTCGAAGATGTATACGATGATCCAGGATGTAGATAATGATCTGGGAAGCTACAGGATCCCGGAGGCGGCAAGGGCGCTTCAGGAGTTTGTGGACGACATGAGCAACTGGTATGTCAGAAGAAGCCGCGAGCGTTTCTGGGCAAAGGGCATGGAGCAGGATAAGATCAACGCCTATATGACTCTGTACACGGCGCTTGTGAATGTCTGCAAGGCGGCAGCCCCGATGATCCCGTTCATGACAGAGGATATCTACCGCAATATCGTATGCAAGGTAGATCCGGAAGCTCCGGAAAGCATCCACCTGTGTGATTTCCCGGCTGTGGACGCCTCCCGCATCGATAAGGAGCTGGAGAAAGCCATGGATGAGGTACTGAAGGTGGTTGTGATGGGCCGTGCCTGCAGAAACGCGGCCAACATCAAGAACCGCCAGCCGATCGCGCAGATGTACGTCAAGGCTCCGGAGACACTGCCGGAATACTTCACAGACATTATCCGGGATGAGCTGAATGTAAAGAGCGTCACATTTACAGAGGATGTCAGCGCATTCACTTCCTATACGTTCAAACCGCAGCTCAAGACTGTGGGACCGAAATACGGTAAGCTGCTGGGGAAGATCCGCCAGGCGCTCCCTGAGCTGGACGGCAACGCGGCTATGAGCGAGCTGAAGGCAAACGGCGTCCTGAAGCTCGTATTCGGCAGCGATGAGGTCGTACTGGCAGAGGAAGACCTGCTGATCGAGACGGCGCAGACAGAAGGATATGTCTCTGACAGCAACGGCGATATCACGGTTGTGCTTGACACGAAGCTGACGCCGGAGCTGATCGAGGAGGGTTTTGTGCGCGAGCTGATCAGCAAGATCCAGACGATGCGTAAGGAAGCCGGGTTTGAAGTCATGGATAAGATCCGCGTATCGGTAAAGAATAATGAAAAGATTAATAAGATCCTTAAAAAATATGAAAAGGATATTCTGACTGACGTCATGGCAGATGAGATCGTATATGACACGGCTGTCGGATATACAAAAGACTGGAATATCAATGGAGAAGCTGTGACGCTGGGCGTTGAGAAGCTTTGAGAAAGC
>CAYLPF010000262.1:0-2527 GCA_964385485.1 uncultured Lachnospiraceae bacterium
GCGTCCCTCAAGGAAGAGTTCGGAAAGATCGTCAATTACAAATAAGTATACTGAACTGGTAATTACAACCAGATAAAACACCTGATAACACCGCCAAACACATTGGGATTTGTGCGTATATGCCAAATGAAATGTGATTGGCGGTTGTTTTGCTGGGACGTATTTCGGGATTAATGAAAATGCTGAGATAAAGCAGGAAGAAGAGGGCTTACAAAATGAATGAGGTGATCAGACAATTGCACGAACGCAAATCCGTGCGTGCATTCGGGGAACGGGAAATATCACAGGAGGATAAGCGGTGCATTCTGGAGGCTGCGGCGCAGGCGCCCAGCGCCGGAAACCAGCAGTTGTATACGATTTTGGATATTACAGATCAGAAATTGAAGGACAGGCTTGCAAAGACATGCGATAACCAGCCGTTTATCGCCAGGGCGAAAATGGTTCTTGTTTTCTGTGCGGATTGCCGGAAATGGTATGATGCTTTTCTGATGGCAGGCTGCGGGCCAAGGAAACCGCAGGCCGGTGACCTGATGCTGGCGGTGACGGATACGGCGATTGCAGCCCAGAATGCTGTGACTGCCGCATGGAGCCTCGGGATCGGCTCCTGCTATATAGGCGATATCATGGAGAACTGTGAGATACACAGAGAGATCCTGCAGCTTCCGGACTATGTATTTCCGGCGGTTATGCTGGTCTTCGGGTATCCGACACAGCAGCAGAAGGATCGTCCGAAGCCGGAGCGCGTCAGGATGGAGCATATCGTCCATGAAAACGGGTATCGCCATATGGACGGGGAAGAGCTGAAGAAGATGTTTGAAGGCAAGACCGGTACTCAGCCGTTTGAAGCGTGGATGCAGGCATTTTGCAGCAGAAAATATAATTCAGATTTTTCGAAAGAGATGAGCCGCTCCGTGCAGAAATATCTGGAGATGTTTGTGTGAAGCATATTTTTGTTCTATTAGCTTGATTTTGCCGGACGGATATCATATGATAAGAAAAGTTTCATGTAACTGAGAATAGATGCGAGGAAGAGAAAGTGGAGAACAGAAAAATCGGTGTTGCGCTGTTGGGCCTTGGAACGGTGGGGCTCGGTACGTATAAGGTTATGAAAGCGCAGAAAGAAGAAATGATTTACAAGACGGGAGCACAGCTTGAACTTCGGAAAATTCTGGTGCGCAATAAGGCAAAGGCAGCCTCCAAAGTGGATGAACCGGAGATCATCACGGACCGCTTCGAGGATGTTCTGGAGGATGAGAAAATTCAGATTGTGATCGAGCTGATCGGAGGCATTGAGCCGGCCAGAACATATATTGAAAAATCACTTCAGGCGGGAAAGCATGTGGTGACGGCGAATAAGGAGCTGATCGCGTCGGATCACGGCGCACTGATGGATCTGGCAAAGGAAAAACAGTGTGATCTGATGTTTGAGGCAGCGGTTGCCGGTGCGATTCCGGTCATCGTTCCGTTGAAACAGTCCCTGGCGGCCAATCACCTGACTGAGGTAATGGGAATTGTCAACGGTACGACGAATTTCATCCTTACGAAGATGTCACAGGAGGGTATGGAGTTTGACGAGGCACTGGCTATCGCGACGAAGCTGGGATACGCAGAGGCTGACCCTACCGCGGATATTGAGGGACTGGATGCGGGGCGTAAGGTGGCCATCCTGGCGTCCATCGCCTTTAATTCCAGAGTTTCCTTTGATGATGTGACAACGGAAGGAATTAAGAAAATATCAGCAAACGATATCCGTTACGCGAGGGAAATGGGCTGCTGCATCAAGCTGATCGGTATGGCCCACAGTGACGGCAATTCCATTGAAGCCTATGTGGCTCCGATGCTGATACCGCAGGATCATCCGCTGGCCGCTGTCAATGACTCCTATAATGCGGTGTTCGTGCGGGGCGACGCAGTGGATGACGCTATGTTCCAGGGCCGCGGCGCCGGTGAATTGCCGACGGCCAGCGCAGTCATGGGAGACGTCTTTGACGTAACGAGAAATATTGTCCATGGGTGCAACGGAAGGATCTCCTGTACGTGCTATAAGGATTTGCCGGTGCTTCCGATGGAGAATGTGTACAGTAAGTATTTTCTGAGAGTTGAGGTGGAAGACCGGATCGGCGTACTGGCTGAGATGGCAGACGTATTTGCGCGCCACAGGGTCAGCGTGGAGCAGATCATCCAGAAGCAGAAGAAGGGCGACAGCGCAGAGATCGTCGTGATCACGGACAAGGTGCGGGAAGGTGATTTCCGGAAGGCAGTGCAGTGTGTGGCGGACAAGTCCGGTACACGCGCGATCAAATCGACAATCCGGGTGTATACTGCATAATGTGTGAATGACAGTATCCACGCCGGCGGTCATATCAGGGAATCCATAATTTACTATAACAGCGGCGCCGACGACCAGAATGATTCCGGCAGGCAGACTTTTGCCGTTTATTTAGTTTCCTTGACAATCCGCATGGTCTGGGGTATAGTTTAACAAGAGAAAAATGCAGTGGCACTCAAGTGTCATCAAGGAATCCGG
>CAYLPF010000263.1:0-2456 GCA_964385485.1 uncultured Lachnospiraceae bacterium
TAATGGGCGCGTATATCGGCGCGATCCTCGGCGCGTTTATGATCCTGACCGTCAGTCCGTTAAAAGCCCTGATTTTCCTTGTATTTTTAGCGATCCTGCAGCAGATAGAGGGAAACGTGATCTATCCCAGGGTAGTTGGCGGTTCTATCGGCCTTCCGGGTATCTGGGTGCTGGCGGCGGTGACGGTGGGCGGCGGCCTGATGGGCATACCCGGGATGCTGATCGGGGTGCCGCTTACGGCGACGCTGTATAAATGGATCCGGCTGGACGTGAACCGGAGAGAACAACGAAGAGATGCCTGCCATAAATTTGTAAAATAAAGAAAAAAACATTTGAAAAAATGCGTGATTTTGTGATTTAATAGATAAGTCTGGTACAATTCACATGAAACAGGAGTCATTCCATTCAAATTTACTGAATGGAGTGGCCTTTTTCATTGCAGACAGTAATTTGCTTTTAGCATGAATGGAAGGAAGGATGAAAATGGATATAGAAAATCTGCTGAGGGAAAAGGTATATCATAAAAAATATGGGAGCGGGATCATCAGCTCTGCAAGGGATTCCCATATAGAAGCGCAGTTCCCGCAATATGGGAAGGTCTGTAGATTTATTTATCCATGGTGTTTTGAAAAATTTCTCAGGCTGGAGAACGAAAAGAAGCAGGAGGCTGTTCTGGCTTATCTGGAACAATGGAAAACGGAGAACGGGATAAATAAGAAGGAAGCAATGAGAAAGCAGTATGAAGAAACCCAGCGGAAAATAGCTGTTCGCCGGAAAGCTGTAGAGGAGAGAAAACTCAGATCAGCGCAAAGGGTTTTTGAAAGAAGATATGACAAAGAACAGCAGAAGCAGTGACAGAAGGCCTGCAGAACCATACGAATGAAAATAAGAAAAGAGAAAGAAATTATGGAGAATATCAGAAAAAATAAAATGGAAACCATGCCGATGGGAAAGCTGATCTGGAATATGTCTCTGCCGATGATGGTCTCGCTGCTGGTACAGTCCCTGTATAACATAGTGGACAGTATTTTTGTCGCCAGGCTGAGTGAAGAGGCGCTTACGGCGACTTCCCTGGCCTACCCGGTACAGATGCTGATGATCGCGGTAGGGGTCGGTACGGCAGTAGGGCTGAATGCGCTTCTTTCCAGAACTCTGGGGCAAAGGAATCATCAGGAGGCGTCGAAGGTAGCGATGACGGGACTTTTCCTCTCCGCGGCAAGCTCTGTGCTTTTCATGCTGATCGGACTGCTGTTTTCCGAGTCGATCGCATTATCCTTTGCGGCTGATGAGACGATCGCAGGAATGTGCAAGGATTATCTTTGGATCTGTATGGTATTTTGCCTTGGAAACATGGTATGTATGACATTTCAGCGTCTTTTGCAGGCGTGCGGCAATACTTTCCTCAGCATGGTCATTCTGATATGCGGCGCCATAACGAATATTATACTTGATCCGATCATGATCTTCGGAATGTTCGGATGCCCCGCGTTTGGTATCAGGGGAGCTGCTTATGCTACTGTGATCGGGCAGTGGGTCAGTATGTTTGTGGGACTGTACCTGAATCTGAAGAAAAATCCCGATGTCAGATTGACCTTCAAAGGTTTTTCGGTTGATACAGGCCGGATATCGGAGATTTATAAAGTGGGCATTCCCACGATCATCATGCAGGCAATGACCAGTGTAATGGTTACTGCGTTTAATGCCATCCTGTTACCGTTTTCTGCGACAGCGGTGGCCTTTTTCGGAGTCTATTATAAGCTGCAGAATTTTCTTTTCATGCCGATGAACGGACTTGGCCAGGCGGCAATTCCGATCGTGGGATTTAATTACGGAGCGAAAAACAGAAAAAGGATCCTGCAGGCCGCGAAAGTAATTTATCCTGCCGCGATAGGAATTGCGGTCACAGGGACAGTTCTCTTCCAGATTTTTGCCTCACAATTGCTGGGATTATTCTCTGCCGGTGAGGACATGCTTGTCATGGGAGTCCCTGCGCTGCGTATCATATCCGTATCGTTTGCCCTGGCAGCGTTTACGATCATTACCGGGTATTTTGCTTCCGGGCTTGGAGATGGGATTACAAATATGACAGGCGCGTTTTTGCGGCAGTTTGTCCCATTGATCCCTTGCGCATGGCTTCTGGCGAAATATGGGGATATCGGAAGCGTATGGTACGCGATCTGGATATCAGAATTGGCAGGCGTAGTTTTTTCTGCCATAAGACTCTGCGGATTACTCGGCAGAAAATTAAAAAAAGAATGGCAGGAAGCGGGTTGACAAAGCCGCATCGGGATGATAAGATTTACGAACAGTTAAATACTTGTGAGGGAGTAGTTTGCATGGCAAGGTTCATGTGACAAGTCAACATACTGGCCGGGGGCCTGGCTTGTCTTAAATAGCGAGACTCATGTATAGCCTGTTTTGGGCTGTACGTGAAGTCTCCTTTTTTGTGTCACAGG
>CAYLPF010000264.1:0-2446 GCA_964385485.1 uncultured Lachnospiraceae bacterium
AAAAGGCAAATCTATTTGTCGTTTACTATAAAATATTTCAGCTTATTTTAGTACAGAATTAATAAAAAGACAATGTATTTTTCTATTGATTTATACAAAAAAATAGTCTATACTGAATCCAATCATTGCTTAAACGTTTTCGGAGAGACAAAATGGACAAAAGGAGGCCAGCTATGAAATATGGATATTTTGATGATGAACACAGGGAATACGTGATCACCACCCCGATTACCCCGCTCCCCTGGATCAATTATCTGGGATGCGGAGATTTTTTCAGCCTGATTTCCAATACCTGCGGCGGCTATAGCTTCTACAAGGATGCCAGGCTCCTCCGCCTCACCCGTTACCGCTACAATAATGTACCGTGTGATACCAACGGAAAATATTTCTATATCAGGGACGGAGACACCGTATGGAATCCCGGCTGGCAGCCGACTAAAACGCCGCTGGACTCTTATGAATGCCGACACGGCATCGGATACAGCCGTTTCCTTTCTTCCAAAAATCATGTGGAAGCCTCCCTGCTCTGCTTCGTTCCGATCGGGGACAATTGTGAAATTGAAGCGCTGAAGCTGACAAACAACAGTCCCGCGGTAAAGAAACTGACGCTTTTTTCTTATGTGGAATGGTGCCTGTGGAATGCAGATGACGATATGAAGAATTTCCAGCGGAACCTGAACATCGGCGAAGTAGAGATCGATGGTTCCGCCATCTATCACAAGACAGAATACCGGGAGCGCAGGAACCACTATGCCGTATACGCAGTCAACAGTCCGGTTGACGGGTTTGACACAAGCCGGGACGATTTTCTCGGCCCGTACTGCGGCCCGGACGCCCCGCAGGCCGTGAAAAGGGGAGCCTGCAGCAATTCCATTGCCAGCGGATGGTCTCCGGTCGCCTCTCATCAGATCACGCTTACCTTACATCCGGGCGAGTCCAGAAGCTTTCTCTTCGTTCTCGGCTACATCGAAAATAATGAGGAGGAAAAGTGGGAAGCCCCGGGCGTAATCAATAAAAAACCCGCAAAAGACCTGCTTGCGAAATATCAGACAGACGACGACGCAGAACGCGCTTTCAGGGCGCTGCAAGCTTACTGGGAGGAGCTTTTATCCCGTTACCGCGTCTCTACCTCCAATGAAAAAGTAGACCGTATGGTGAACATCTGGAACCAGTATCAGTGCATGGTAACCTTCAATATGTCCCGTTCCGCCTCCTACTACGAATCCGGTATCGGAAGAGGCATGGGATTCCGTGACTCCTGCCAGGATCTGCTGGGCTTCGTTCACCTCATTCCCGGACGGGCAAGGGAACGTATCATCGATATTGCCGCCACCCAGTTTGCAGACGGCAGCGCATACCACCAGTATCAGCCTCTTACCAAAAAGGGAAATTCCGATATCGGCAGCGGCTTCAATGACGACCCGCTGTGGCTGATTGCCTGTACCAGCGCTTATGTACGCGAAACGGGGGATCTGACGATCCTTTCCGAACCGGTTCCTTTTAACGATATGGCAGCAGCAGTTCCACTGATGGAACATCTGAAGCGCTCTCTCGACTATACCATTACACACAAAGGCCCCCACGGCCTTCCTCTGATTGGCCGCGCTGACTGGAATGACTGCCTGAATCTGAACTGTTTTTCTGCTCATCCCGGCGAGTCCTTCCAGACCTTTGGCCCCAGTGAGGGGGCAGTTGCCGAGTCCGTGTTTATCGCCGGCATGTTCGTAAAATATGGGGAGGAATATGCGCAGCTCTGCGAACTTATGGAGCTGTCGGCAGAAGCCGCCCGTGCGCGAGGTGAAGTAAGCTCCATGTATCAGTCCGTGATCCGGGACGGCTGGGACGGCGAATGGTTTCTGCGGGCTTATGATGCTTTCGGAGCTAAAGTCGGCTCTGCAGAATGTGACGAAGGCCAGATCTATATTGAGCCGCAGGGCTTCTGTGTAATGGCCGGTATCGGCGTGTCAGAGGGGCTGGCGCAGACAGCGCTGCATTCTGTGGAAAAACGACTGGATACCCCTTACGGGATCATGCTCCTGCAGCCTGCCTACACACGGTACCATCTGGAGCTTGGCGAGATCACCTCTTATCCGCCCGGCTACAAGGAAAACGCCGGGATTTTCTGCCACAACAACCCCTGGGTATCCATCGCGGAGACCGTGCTCGGACACGGGAACCGCGCATTTGACATTTACCGGAAGACATGTCCGGCTTATGTGGAGGAATTCAGTGACATCCACCGGACAGAGCCATACGTATATTCCCAGATGGTGGCCGGAAGAGACGCCAGATTTTTCGGTGAAGCAAAGAACAGCTGGCTCACCGGCACAGCAGCCTGGAGCTTTGTCAATATTTCCCAGTATATCCTGGGCCTTTATCCTACCCATAAGGGGCTTGCCGTAGATCCCTGCGTGCCGAAGGGCTTCGGGGATTTCCGGATTGAAAG
>CAYLPF010000265.1:0-2440 GCA_964385485.1 uncultured Lachnospiraceae bacterium
AATACAGAGAAATACAGCTATATGCCTGCGGCAGCGCTGTGGTAAATTTTGTCAGGAGCAGATGAAAATGAAAATATTGGCGTTGGACAGCTCCGGCCTGGTAGCTTCTGTGGCAGTTGCCACGGAGGATACTTTACTGGCGGAGTATACGGTTAACTATAAAAAAACACATTCACAGACTCTTCTTCCGATGCTGGATGAAGTCGCAAGGATGATAGAACTTGATCTGAAAACGATCGATGTGATAGCTGTGGCGGCGGGTCCCGGCTCCTTTACAGGACTTCGCATAGGCTCTGCCACTGCCAAGGGGCTGGGGCTGGCGCTTGACAAGAGGCTGGTACACATTCCCACGGTCGATGCGCTGGCTTATAATCTGTATGGATGCGGGAAGTATATCTGTCCTTTGATGGATGCAAGGCGCAATCAGGTGTACACCGGTATTTACCGTTTCGACGGGGATGAACTGCAGATTATCAAGAAGCAAAGCCCAATGGCAGTAGAGAAGCTTGCCGGGCAGCTGAATGAGCTTTGCGGTGAGGTGATTTTTTTGGGAGACGGCGTGCCGGTTTACCGGCAGATGCTCTCTGGTCTGATGAAGGTGCCTTACAGCTTTGCACCGGCACACCTGAACCGGCAGCGGGCGGCTGCGGTAGCGGCGCTGGCAGTGCGTTATGTACAGGAAGGCAAAACCGAGTCGGCTGCAGAACACGCGCCGGATTATCTGCGGCTGTCGCAGGCGGAGCGGGAGCGCGCCGAGGCAATGAAAAAATCAGAAAAAGAGGCGTAAAAGGATCGTCAGAGGATGGGATGATGCGGATAGAATTATCAGAAATGACGGCTCAGGATGTGTCTGAGGTGGCATCACTGGAACGGCAGATATTTACTGCGCCATGGAGTGAAAACGGTTTTTTGTCTTCTCTGCGGTCGCAGGATACGCTTTATCTTATTGCCCGTGGAGAGGGGCGGCTGCTTGGCTACTGCGGATTTTTGCAGTCCTTTGACGAGGCGGATATTACGAATGTAGCAGTTGCCCCGGGAGAACGCGGCAGGGGAGTGGCATATGAGATGCTGAGCGAGCTGATGCGGCGCGGCAGAAGCCGCGGGATCATGCGGTATACGCTGGAGGTGCGTGTCGGCAATGCGGCTGCCGTGCATCTTTACCAGAAATTGGGCTTTGTTTCTGTCGGTATCCGCAAAAATTTTTACGAAAAACCGCGAGAGGACGCACTGATCATGTGGACGGAGTGAGGAGGCCTTTGTTTCTCAGCAATTCCCAGTATGCACCGGAGAACGAAAGCATTATACTGAAAACAGTTGTGGACACCGTACGGTGGGCGACGGAAATAACCATTACGTTTCAGAAAATCCGGGAGGAACAGGAGGAAAAACATGAAGGCAGAAAAGGTACTGCGGTGCAATGGATGCGGAAAAGAAATTGCAAAAGAGAATGATATGATCCGGGAAGGGGTACTTCAGGTGGAATGGAACTGGGGATACTTTTCCGGAAAGGACGGCGAAAAGCATTCGTTTTGTCTGTGTGAAGCCTGCTATGACAAAATCCGGGGAAATTTTGCATTGCCGGTAACGGTTGAGGAATATTTATAGATGGATAATTCCTTACCGGCTGTAAGCGGTATTAACTATAAATATATAATAGTAGAGAAGAGGAATAGTATGCTTGATGTTTGTTTGCTGGGGAGCGGCGGGATGATGCCGCTTCCGTACAGGTGGTTGACTTCTCTGATGACAAGATTCAATGGAAGCAATCTGCTGATCGACTGCGGAGAAGGAACGCAGATTGCGATTAAAGAAAAAGGCTGGAGCTTTAAGCCGATCGATACGATCTGTTTTACTCATTATCATGGGGATCATATCAGCGGCCTCCCGGGTCTCCTGCTTACCATGGGAAATGCGGAGCGCACAGAGCCGCTTACGCTGATCGGGCCCAAGGGGCTGGAGCGGGTGGTAAATGCGCTTCGGGTTATCGCCCCCGAGCTTCCCTTTCCTGTTATTTTTAAAGAAATCCAGGGACCGGAGCAGGTCTTTAGCCAGAAAGGCTACAAAATAACTGCATTTCGCGTAAACCATAATGTCACCTGCTATGGATACACGATAGAGATTGAGCGTGCGGGCAAATTCGATGTGGAGCGTGCGAAAGCTGCCGGCATTCCGATGAAGCTCTGGAGCAGGCTTCAGAAGGGGGAAGTTATTGAGTCGGAAGGGCATACCTATCGCCCTGAGGATGTACTCGGCCCGGCAAGAAAAGGAATAAAGCTGACGTATTGTACAGATACGCGCCCGACGGATGCAATCGCAAAGCAGGCGGAAAAAGCGGATTTATTTATCTGCGAGGGAATGTACGGGGAACCGGAGAAGGCGGCCAAGGCTGTTGAATATAAGCATATGACTTTTGAAGAAGCGGCCCGGCTGGCAAGAAAAG
>CAYLPF010000266.1:0-2423 GCA_964385485.1 uncultured Lachnospiraceae bacterium
AAATCCATATAAACCACTCTGAAATGATTCTGAAGCAGGCCAGTATATGTGCCAAAACATTCTTAGGAACTGTTCAAAAACAGCCTCAATCCAGTATACATCTCCATGCTTCCAAAAGCCGTTCCAGAGAATATGATGCATTGGCCGGACTCGTCGATGGGAGCCCGATGATGTCTTTCTGGCAGCTCTTTTTCTGAAACTTTTCAAACAGCTTTTTCGCCGTGTTTCCATTTGCATAAATACGCCGGATATCCGCCCCTTCCAGAATTTGCTCCAGATTCATTGGAACGACATTTTTGATGCTGCTGTCGCTGGAACCTATGATATCGCATTCTGCAATAACATCCGAAATCGCTATATGCTGTCCCAGCAAAAGTGCCTTTTTCTCCTCGATGCTTTGCGGAAGCGGCTGCCCTGTCAGTGCAGCAATCACCCGCCAGAACCGATTCTGCGGATGGCCATAATAGAACATCTGCTCCCTGGATTTTACCGATGGCAGACTGCCCAGTATTAATATTTTACAATCTGCGTCATATACCGGTGGAAATTCATGCTTTACTCTTTTGTATTCCCCCATCAGAACCCCTCATTCCGGCGCATTTTTCGAAGCTCCGCCCGTTTCTGACCGGCATCCCACTCTATCTGCTGCGTAACACCCTCCACGATCAATCCTGGCACTTCCACAGGCTTCTGATTTTCGTCTGTTCCTACCATGACAAAGTATGCTCTGTTGATCATCGTGCGTTTGCCGTCCAATGCTTCCGCATATGTATCAATACGCACTTCCATAGAGGAACGCCCCACATACGTCAGACGTCCGATCAGCACAATCGTGTCGTTCACCTTTGCTCCGGACTTAAAATACATGTTGTCCACTGCCACAGTCACCACGCTCATTTCCGCATGGCGCCTTGCCACAATTCCCGCAGTCTCATCGATCCAGGCAAGAAGCTGGCCGCCGAATAGGTGGCCGGAGGCATTCAGGGAACGCGGCATCAACAAATACGACTGCTCCGCCATCGAATCTTCTACCCGTTTCATTCTTCTCTCTGCCATAATCTGTCTCCTTTGCAATGCATGGGCGATTAAAATAGAATCCTTCTCCGCCTGCGACACAGCTCTGTCCATCGCCAACCCACTGATATTATACTATCCCCCTGCCAAAAAACAAGAACAGATTACTTTACAATCGGAATAAATTGTTTTTTAGGAAGCTTGACACCTGGTATCCTGTCCCATAAAATATGAAACAGAAGCAGTCCGTCCTCCTTTCATAAGAGCGGAAACGGACGGAAGCTTATATGATCTTCACGAAATGAGGGATTAATAATGATCATAAAAAACGGTACGCTCATCTCCCCCGGAACAGGCGATGAGCGGCTCTGTGATATCCGCATTTCTGACGGCCTTGTCGCAGAGCTTGGAAGCTTTACGGAATGTGAAAGTGAAGAGGTTATTGACGCCGGCGGATGTGTGGTCGCCCCAGGTTTTTTGGATGTACATGTACATTTTCGCGACCCGGGACAGACCTGGAAAGAGGATCTGCACACAGGAGCGCGTGCTGCGGCAGCCGGCGGCTATACGACAGTGATCTGCATGGCAAACACAAAGCCGGTAGTGGACGAACCGGAAATGCTGACAGAGCTTATCAGGCGTGCCGCAAATGAAGATATCCATATCCGCTTTGACGCGGCAATATCAAAAGGGCTTGGCGGGCAGGAAGCGACAGATTTTAAAGAGCTGGCACAGGCCGGAGCCTGGGGCTTCACAGATGACGGGATTCCGCTTCTCGATGAGAAATTTGTAGAGGGTGCGATGCAGAGGGCAAAAGAGCTGCAGCTTCCGCTTTCCTTCCACGAAGAACACCCGGCCTTTATAGAAAAAAGCGGAACACACCGCACTGCTCCCTCCATTGCTGAGGATATCATGGTCGCCAGAGACTGTATGCTTTCGCTTCATACAAATGCACCGATCGATATCCAGCATATCAGCTCAGGAAACAGTGTTGCGCTCGTCCGTACGGCGAAAGCGCTTGGCGCCCCCGTCCATGCAGAGGCAACGCCGCACCATTTCTCTCTGACAGAAGAAGCCATATTGAAATACGGTACTTATGCAAAAATGAACCCGCCGCTTCGCACAGAAAAGGACCGGCAGGCTATCATTGAAGGATTAAAGGACGGCACGATCGATATCATTGCCACAGACCATGCGCCCCACTCTGTGGATGAAAAGCACAGAGCGGATTTCTTTGACTGTCCCAGCGGCATTATCGGTCTGGAGACAGCCCTCGCCCTGGGCGTTACAAACCTTGTCCGCCCCGGCCATCTGACCATGATGCAGCTCATGGAAAAAATGTCCCTGAATCCGGCGAAGCTGTATTCTATGAACTGTCTCGCGAAGCAGGTACCGGGCAAACTGATCTG
>CAYLPF010000267.1:0-2413 GCA_964385485.1 uncultured Lachnospiraceae bacterium
AAAGCGTATCTACCAATGTCTTATCTCCCACCTGGGCTTCTACGATCTCCTGAAGCCCTGCGAGGCCCGCAGAAAGCATATCACCCAGATCCTTTGTGGAAATCTCTTCCAGATCCATGCCAGCATCTGCCATATCCATGAAAATCGTTCCGTAGATCGGTCCCATGGAGCCGCCGATCTGCGTGAACAGAATATTTCCGAGATTATCAAGCCCTTCCGCGAAAGTAAAGGATTCCTCTGCATACTGCTTCTCAAACAATGTAAAGCCCTTATTCATATTCATGCCGTGGTCACCGTCGCCGATGAGGCCATCCACCTCACCGAGATATGCCTTATTTTCCTGAATCGCCTTAACCATTTTCATCAGGACCGGATTGCCCTTTTCATTTTTAAATGTGCTCATAATTGCCTCCCTGTTCTGTCTGAATGCAGGATTGCCGCACCGGAAATCATTCCCGTGCGACATCCTCATCCACTTCATATATAGTAGCGCCTGCGAAGCAGGCATGGAAGTTTAGTTCTGATGCAGTCCCATGCAGTTCGCCGGCATATCGATCAGCTCTTTCAGCTCATCATCCAGTTTCATAACAGTAAGTGTAGCGCCCATCATATCCAGAGAGGTGAAATAGTTGCCTACGTATGCCTTGTGAGTCCTGATGCCCTTTGCCTGAAGGAGCTGGTCGATCTCATCGTAAAGTACATACAGCTCCATAACCGGCGTGGCGCCGAGGCCGGAAACGAGTACGACTACCTCATCGCCCGCTTCAAACGGATAATCCGGAAGGACGATATCCACCATGCGCTTTGCCATGTCGTGAGCGCTCTCGAGCGGGCAAACCTCGATACCAGGCTCACCGTGATGTCCGATACCTACTTCCATCGTGCCATTCTTGATCTCAAAATTCGGATGTCCGACTGCCGGAAGCGTACACGGTGTCAGTCCGATACCAACGCTGCGTGTATTGTCGATCGCCTTCTGGGCTGCCGCAATAACTTCATCCAGGCTTCCGCCCTTTGCCGCCTTAGCGCCGCCGACCTTCCACATCAGGACTTCTCCCGCCACGCCGCGGCGTTTTTCTCTCTGGTCCTTCGGGGCAGACGCAGCATCATCGTTTGCCACAACCGTCTTCACCGTGATACCTTCTCTTTTAGCCATCCTGACTGCCATTTTGACATTCATGTTGTCACCGGAATAATTTCCGTACAGGCATGCCACGCCGTTACCCTGGTCAGCCGCTTTAAACGCGTCAAGAAATGCCGCTGCCGTCGGAGAGGAGCAAATCTCGCCGACTGCGACCGCGTCGCACATATTCTGGCCTACATATCCGATAAATGCCGGCTTGTGGCCGGAACCGCCCCCGGTAACCACGCCGACCTTTCCTTCCGGAATATTTTTTGCCTTTGCTACTCTCGGATTATCTGTTGCCTCTACAATATCGCTGTGCGCTTTCAAAAAGCCCTTGAGCATCTCGTCAACAATATTATCCGGATCGTTCAAAATTCTCTGCATAATTAACCTCTCCTTTTCCTATTTTGCTTACTCTGTGCCAAAATCAACTGTACATCTCCACATCGACATCAAGCATTCTGCAGATCATCTTCAGTTCCTCTACATGATCTCCGTATACTGCATGGCAATGATTTGCTCCGAAGCGCTCCAGGAAAATATTGTGGTCGAACGGAAGCTTTGCAAATACATGCGGCCATTCCATCGTGGTCAGCTTTTCTCTTTCCTTCGGAAGAGCTACGAACTCACATGGGATGATGGTCATGTAATATCTCTCGCCCTTTTCGCTCTTTCTCCTGCAAAGTCTGGCAATCGTCGCCTGCCCCGGCTTCGTCTGCAGATTTACATGGCAGCCGCCGCCCGGATACAGGTCAAGAGCCGGATACAGGGTAACCTTTGCAAGATTCTCCCTGAAATCATCGCTTGCCTCCGCATAGTAGGTGGACTGGGAACCGCAATTGCAGAATTCCATCACGCCGTTTTCCTGATCCCAGTGACGGACATCCATAAAGATCGCCGGATCGCCTGTCAGCAGATTGAGGATCTGCATCGTCAGCGCAGCATCGGAATCCGCTTCACAAGCACAGACGAACGGTTTCTTCGGGCCGTCCCAGTCATACGGGTCATTCAGAAAAGCCGCGCTCAGACACTGTGTACAGTAATGGGCGCTCATCTCATAATGGCATTTCACGCCGATAAAATCAAGCTCATTCTCTTTTATGATCTTCTTTGTGGCCTCATAATGGCGGATCTGGGTCTTCAGCTTCTCCGGTGTAAAGGAGGTGCCGTTGTATTCGATCCTGCCGACATTTTCTGTCAGCCAGTTAAATGCCTTCTCTACCTGGGCTTCATCTACTTCTTCTGCCTTGCGCACGATCTCAAGCTGGTCGATATGCTCCACATCTA
>CAYLPF010000268.1:0-2382 GCA_964385485.1 uncultured Lachnospiraceae bacterium
GCGGAAAAGGGTACTTTTATTGTAATACCGCAGCAGAATGAGGATGCTGCTGCAAGTCAGGTATAAAGGAGCGAGAACAGTTATGGCGGAAAAACAAAGCAAAGAAAATACACGGGAACAGGTTCCGGTCATTGAGCTGCGGCATGTAGACAAGCATTTCGGGGCGCTTCACGTATTAAAGGATATCAGCCTTAAGGTGAGCAAGGGAGAAGTAGTGGTGATCATCGGCCCCTCCGGCTCCGGAAAATCAACCCTCTGCCGCACGATCAACCGGCTGGAGACGATCGATTCGGGAGAAATTTTGATTGATGGCACCGCAATTCCGGAAGAAGGAAAGGCGCTTGCCCGCCTCCGGGCGCAGATTGGTATGGTGTTTCAGTCTTTCAACCTGTTTGCGCACAGGAATATTCTTGATAATGTGACGCTTGGCCCCCGGGATGTGCTGCATATTCCGGGAAAGGAAGCAAAAGAAGAGGCGATGAAGCTGCTGAAAAGGGTAGGAGTGGACTCTCAGGCATCCAAAATGCCCGCCCAGCTTTCGGGAGGCCAGCAGCAGCGTGTCGCGATTGCCCGTTCCCTGGCCATGCATCCGAAGGCAATTTTGTTTGATGAGCCCACAAGCGCATTGGATCCGGAAATGATCGGTGAAGTCCTGGATGTTATGACAGAGCTTGCAGGGGAAGGAATGACCATGGTGGTCGTTACCCATGAGATGAATTTCGCCCGTCGCGTGGCGGATCGGGTGATTTTTATGGACGGCGGGAAAATTATTGAAGAAAATACGCCGGAGAAATTTTTCGCACATCCCGCTACACAGCGGGCGCAGGATTTTCTTAATTCCATCCAGGGCCATTAAGCGGAAAAAGTTTTTTCATTTGAATGTTAAACCATATGCCATTTAGTGTTATAATGGGAACATCAATACAAAGGCAGGAATAACAGAAATGAGAAAACCCAGGATTGCAATTCCGGAGATTGATCAGAATGTTACAAATTATACCAGAGCGGTGCTGGCAGCGGGAATGGAGCCGGTGGTGATATCCGTGCAGCTGGAGCAGGTACAGCAAATGTTTCAGCAGGAATATATGGATTATTCAGAGTTCCGCGCGGAGGCGTATGACGGCCTGCTGCTTCCCGGGGGAGGAGATGTCAATCCAAGACGCTATGGACAGGAGAATCAGGGAAGCATCATGATCATGGATGCACTGGATGAGCTGCAGTTTACCATGCTGGACGATTTCGTGAAGAGTGAAAAGCCTGTTTTGGGTATCTGCAGAGGCCATCAGGTGATCAACGTATATTTTGGCGGGACATTAATTCAGCATTTACCTGCTTCCTTCCGCCATTTCCGGGAACTGGATGAGCCGGATAAGGCCCATCGCTGTATCGCACAGGCAGGCAGTTGGCTGGCAAAGCTCTATGGTACGGAATTTCCCCACAATAGTGCGCATCATCAGGCGGTGGATCGTCTGGGAGCAGGGCTGGTGGTTGACAGCCGCTGCCCGGAGGATGGCACCGTGGAGGCGCTTCACCATTGCGCACTCCCCATTTACAGTGTTCAGTGGCATCCGGAGCGGATGTGCCTGGAACTGTCGAGGAACGATACCGTGAACGGCCTTCCGGTCATGCGTTTTTTTGGCAGGCTATGTGAGGAAGAGATGGATGCTTCTGATACAGCGGAGGAAGTGATGAGCAACCGTATGGGACTTTGATATAACCCGTGAGGCGAAATCCCGATACCTGTTTTGTCGCTGAAATTAAAAAGTTATCGGAGTATAACGTTTTGAGACATTTTATCTGGCCGTAGAAATGCGATAGAGAAATTCTGTACGGCTGGAGACATTTGTCTTGCGATACAGTTTCTGAATATGTGATTTCACGGTATTTAAACTGATAGATAACTCTGCTGCGATCTGATTTATATTTTTCCCCATGCGAAGGAGTGATGCAATCTGTTCTTCACGCCGGGTAAAACCGAATTCCTCAAAGGGGTTTCCCGCGTTCGCATATGAACTCATCTCATCCTTTGTAAAATAGATAAAGCTTTTTGCTTCCTGTACATAATCGTCCATATATCTTTCAAATTTATTCTGATGGATGTTTTCGCTGTTATCAAAAAACTGAGCAGACTGGATATCCGTGACACAGATACTGAATATATAATTCCTGTACCGCACAACCTGCTGCTCACCCAGACGAAGAAGGTCCTTGTTGATTTGCGGAACAAGGAAGTTGTTGTAAAATATACTGAAAAATTTCTCTGATGAGATCCCAAGATCTTCCATATACTTTTTTGCCAGCTTATTCGAATAACTCACAGTCTGCATTTTATCCATGATAACAACCCCGATCGGATAATAATTGGACTGACTTTCCAGTAAA
>CAYLPF010000269.1:0-2348 GCA_964385485.1 uncultured Lachnospiraceae bacterium
CCCCCCGTCGGCGACAGGGATATCCAGCCGCTTCCCTGTGATCCGTTCGATCCTTTTCCGCGTCAGTTCTCCCCGTACCGCGCAGAATTTCATATCCTTTTTGAAGAACCGGCCTTCCCGATCCGGGTAATGGATAAAGCCGGTTCCCCATATGGACACATGAGGCTTCAAGATTCCGTTGATCCGCTGGCGGAGACGCATGGGCGCTGTGCCGTGCGGCAGATACATCTCCAGGCAGCTTCCAATCGCGCAGAGTTCACCGTCCAGGAACGAGCAGCGCACGACCTCATAGCCAAAGCACCTCTCGATGATTAGCCGGTTGAGCTGGTCTCCCATATTGCGGAGCCTGGTATAATAGACTTTGAGCTGATCTGGCATGCATCTTCCTCTTTATATTTTCTTTATATTTCAGATGATTTACATCTGATTCTCTTCGTCCAGCTTCAGGATCACCCGCTCGTAGCGCCCGTCGTCCTGGAATGCTGCGCCGTATACTGCGTCAAACAGCGGCTGGTAACCATACCCGTCTGTGATCCAGTGGTAGCCCCGGTATTGCGCGGTGGTAAATCCCGGGATCGTATTCGCTTCTATCAGGACCGGCCCGTCCTCAGTGATGGCAACGTCCCAGCCGATATTGGAAATTCTGCTTGCCAGTGCAGCCGCCCGCCGCAGCATCGCGATGGTTTCCGGCCAGTAATTCAGTTCGATCCCACGGAATGCCACTCCGGTAACGGGATGCGCCGGATATTCTGTATTCTTATTCTGGTCCACGGCGTCTGTGAGCACCTTCCCCGTCCGTATGTCCACCATGCAGGTCAGCGCGTCCCGGCATCCGTTGGAGATAGACTTTTGATGCGCTACCGTGAGTACCGGGGCAAAGAGATACGCGCCTGCAGGAGAGCTCACGGAATAGATGCGGACTACGCTCACGGCATTCGGGTTCAGCCGATTCATCACTTCATCCTGGCAGATATATTCCTCTACGATGCCCTTTCCCTTCTTGCGTATGTATGCAAGCGCCGCATCGATCTCTTCGCCTGTCGTCACTGGAAGTATGCGGATATTCTGCCCCATTCCCTTGCAGTTTGGCTTATAGACCACCCGTCCGGTATGCCCGCCCATCTGTCCCAGCAGTTTCGCATCTACGTCGGAGGCTTGTACGCATTGGCGTCTATAGAACTCTGCAAAGACCCTTGAAGTGATGTATTTGTTCATCAGCAGGCCAATATAGCGCCTGTCCGTGAATTTCTTCCGGAATTCCATGCGCGTCCAGAGCGTAGATACTGTTTTCTTCTGTTCCGGCGCCATATCATAGTATCCAGTCCATTCGTATTCCATAAATGAGATATGGTTGGCTTTCTTCGCCTGGATAATATCCCGCGTCACATCCCTTGGGTTCAAATTCTGTCTTTCAGCATATTCTGCCGCGAATTTCCGTATATGCTTCCGAGAGGCAAGGAATCTCTTAATATCGTATGTCTGATTCATCGTATCTTCCTCTTATGGAGCTGTAAAACATAGCCTGTCTCATATCTTATTTTACACCTTGTCTTAGGAACTGTCCATTCCATTGGCACATGATTCAGGAGTTTTTACATTTGAGCAATCAGAGCTTCCAGTTCGTGTTTCCGTCCTTTTTTCTCGACCATCTGCATAGCGCCCATCTGGGCCGTGCAGTTCGCCTCTACCATACACCATCCACGGTCCCTGCTATATGCCAGGTCCCAGCCGCAGTAATGGTTATCTGGAATCGTAAGAGCCGCTTTCTTCACCATTGTGACAGCCTCTTCCCAGTCCGGGATCAGGAAACCGCAGAGCAGGATCCCGCTGTCCGGGTGGCAGGGGTAGCAGTTTCCCTTCTTATCCGCCCCGTTGGTGTAGATGACTCCGCTCTCCGGATCGATGAGCGCGCTGATTCCACCGGCGCTGAAATTATCTACGAAGCTATCGCCCCTGCCCATGCGGAGCGAAGGGTGGAATAGCCTGACCTCCGGCTCGTCTGCTTCGTTCTTAATGATCACGGTGGGAATCCGCAGCGTATTGACAGAATCCGCGTGGATGCGGTTCATAGCCTCTCCCTGTTCGATCCGCTCTTCTATAATCACGCCGTTCTTCCGGTAGTGTGCATGTGCGGCCTCCACAGACTCATATATGTCAAGTCTTTCGGTTCTCACGGCTTTGCCAAAGGCTGCGTATACCGGCTTGACCACATAGTCTTCGTGGCGGGCGGCGAATTCTTCCAGTTTCTTGAGATTCTCTTCGGTCGGTTTCTCGTTTTTCCGGATGCGGATGATTTCCCGCTTGAACATATCCTGGAATTTCTTATACGTCCGGTATTTATTCTCCAG
>CAYLPF010000270.1:0-2347 GCA_964385485.1 uncultured Lachnospiraceae bacterium
GCGGAAAATAAGCTTTAGAAGAGCAAAGGGCATAACAGTCATCAAAGTGGCTGCTGTGCCCTTTCGCGGTTTTTCATCCTCTGTACCTTTATCAAATATCCGGAATTCCATAAGGAAGTGTACGCTTATGCGAATTAAGTGCCAAGAGATGCAGAACTTGACTTGTAATGATTTGTTGTGTATAGTAAACATAAGTTTACTAAAAGGAGGGCTTTTATCGTAAAATGATTGAAAGCGCAGTCTGAAGAAGGAAAAGGGGGATCACTATGACTATTTGGCAGGAATTATTGCAGCAGGGGTATGATGACATAGGGGAACTGAAGGACAAATTGCGAATCAGCGATGAGGATATACAGAAGCTGCGCGGGATTCAGGAGAAGTTCCCGATGTATGTGAATCCGTACTATTTTTCATTGATCGATAAGGATGACCCCGATGACGCGATCAGAAAGATGTGTATTCCCTCCCTTTTTGAATTGGATGCAGGCGGGGCAAAGGATACCAGTGGAGAGCAGGACAATACGGTTATTACAGGCATGCAGCACAAGTATCGGCAGACTGTACTGATTTTGTCTACGAATCAGTGCGCGATGTACTGCAGGCATTGCTTCCGCAAGCGTATGGTTGGGCTGACTTCGGAGGAAACGGCCAGGTTCATTTCTGATATGGCGCAGTACGTCCGGGAGCATAAGGAGATAGACAATGTACTTGTTTCCGGCGGAGACGCATTTATGAACAGCAATGCGATCATCAACCGGTATCTGGAAGAGTTTATCGACATCCCGCATCTGAATCTGATCCGCTTTGGCACAAGGACACCGGTGGTACTGCCCCAGAGGATCACAGGAGATCCGGAGCTTACCGAGCTGCTGCAGAAGTATGCGCAGAAGAAGCAGATCTACATTGTCACGCAGTTCAATCATCCCAGGGAAGTGACGGAGGAGTCCAGAAATGCCATCCGAATGCTGCTTCGGGCTGGTATGATCGTAAAAAATCAGACAGTTTTGCTGAAAGGCGTAAACGACAGGCCGGAGATATTGGGGGAGCTGCTTCGCAAAGTGGTGTCCATAGGCGTAGTTCCTTATTATATTTTCCAGTGCCGGCCGACCGCGGGCGTCCACAGCCAGTTCCAGGTGCCGCTTCGGGAAGCGTACCGTATTGTGGAGGGCGCGAAGGCCATGCAGGACGGCCAGGGAAAGTGTATCCGTTACGTGATGTCGCATGTGACAGGAAAGATCGAGATCCTTGGGGATCTGGGAGACGGGAGAATGCTGTTCAAGTACCATCAGGCCAAGTATGAGAAGGACTCCGGCAGGCTATTCGCGCAGCAGGTAGCGGATGACCAGTGCTGGCTGGATACGATCCAATGATAAGTAAGATCTGAGTTGACAGCCTGGAGTCAATGCTTGCGCTCCGAACGCGCCTTGATGGAGGTCGCGTACTCCGTAGGCGTCATGCCTGAGACTTTTTTGAACTGTCTCGAGAAATAATGAATTGACGAGTAGCCGAGAAAATCGGATATCTGTGTGAAATTCATCTGCCCTTCCCGGATGAGCTGTTTTGCGAATTCTATCTTCATCCGGGAAAAGAATTTAATGACGCCACAATTGTGCTGCTCCCGGAACAGCTTCTGGAGCTGGGAGCGGCCAATAAGATTGTCATGACAGATGTCCTCAATGGAAACGTACTGCTGAATATGTTCTTCCAGATAAAACAGGATCTTGTTGTAGGCGGCGGAGTGAGGATGTGTACCGATCTGCTCCATGTGTACAGAAAGCTGGGGCAGTGTGTGCCGGCGTATCATGGAGATCAGTATCTGCTCCAGATAGAGGCGGATGAGCTGCTGGGAGCCGAACATGCAGTCAGGACGCTTTTCCATCTTTTCGATATACGGGTCATCCAGCGGGGACGCGATGCAGCGGCGGGCTTCTGCAATCAGAAGTCCCATCAGATCGCGCTCTGTATCGGAGAGAGACAGGATGCGCTTTTCGAAAAACTTCATGCAGGGCGAGTCACAGGCAAAGGAGACTACTACAATGTTCGGTGCGCTCTTACCGGTCGCCGTCAGAGTATGGAACTCATTGGGCTTGTGAAAGATGACCTGCCCGCGGCTGAGATAATGGATCCCATCGTCTGTGCGCACCTCGGCCTCACCCTTATCCACGCACTGGAATTCCCAGAAGTTGTGACGCTCTCCCTCAAAATGAAAATCACTTCTGTATTCAAAGTAATGAATCGTATAGATATCTTCTATGTGGATATCCGTTTCAAGACGGATACTTTCGTATGACATTTGTTTTCCTCCAACAAAACAGCCTTATTACATTTTTCGTCAATTGTACCATGG
>CAYLPF010000271.1:0-2338 GCA_964385485.1 uncultured Lachnospiraceae bacterium
TGCTCACAAGATCCTTAGTCTTGCTCGTCTGCCAATTCCGACACTTCCGCGAACAAAAGGAATTATAACAGAGGGCCTATGAATTGTCAACAGAAAATTTTAAAAATGTTCCCGAAAGCATCAGGGGATTTTTTGAAAAAATTCAAAAAAGCTATTGACATTTTTAAAAAGCTATTGTATTATAAAGCCCGTGAGTTGTGAGACTCGCAGAAACGCGGAGATGGCGGAATTGGCAGACGCGCAGGCTTCAGGTGCCTGTGGTAGCAATATCGTGAGGGTTCAAGTCCCTTTCTCCGCATTAAGCTTTCCGGGTTGAACGGAGAGCTTTTTTCTTATTATCTGGGAAATCAGGAGGAGTTTTAAAATGCCGAGAAACAGAGATGACCGTTCTAATCCCTATGGGAATGGAAGAAACAATTACGAAAACAATAACAGGCGGAAAAAACCAGGTATGAATATGAAGAAGGTGTTTGCCATCAGCTTTTGTATTGTACTTGGTATTGTATTTATCAGCGGGGGACTGATCTACAAGCTGGGGCATGATCTTTACAGCAATGTAAATTATGTCGCCGACGAGGATGTGAAGGTGGTGGAGACGCTTCCTGAGCAGGCGCTTGCAGCGCAGAGCGAGGCACAGCAGAAGTCAGGTGCAGATGATGAGGAGGATTCTACGGAGCCGATGACTGATGAGGACGGGCTCGGGGGCGTGAAGGTCAGCGCAGAGGAACTGGACAGTATTCACAGTATGATGAGCAGCAGCCTTACCGGTCTGTCAGCTGTTTCAGATGATAATATTTATAATGTTCTTCTTGTCGGTGTGGACCGTCAGGATAAGACCTGGAACGGAAACTCTGACAGCATGATCCTTGTATCCGTGAATAAAGCGGATAACAGGGTGACGATGGTTTCCCTGATGCGCGATACGTATGTGGAGATCCCGGATAAGGGATATGAGAAGCTGAATGCGGCGTATGCGTATGGTGGCGGCCCGCTTCTCTGCGAGACCGTTACAGATACGTATAAGGTAGAGGTTGACCGTTATGTGGCAGTAGATTTCTGGGATCTTGTGGATATTATTGATATCATCGGCGGCGTTGACCTTGAGATAACGGCTGCTGAGGCAGAGGTTATGAACGGGTACATCACGGATATGTGTGAGCGCCTGATGGATATTGATTCTTCTGAGCATATGCTTCCGTATGAGGGCGGATATATCCACTGTGACGGTGTACAGGCTGTGGCTTATGCGAGAAACCGTTTTGTCGGGAACTCCGATTATCAGCGTACAGAGCGCCAGCGTTATCTGATGCAGCAGCTTCTGGCAGAAGTGAAGCAGATGTCTGTAGCGCAGATGACAGAGAAGATGCAGGCGATCCTTGAACACGTTACCATGAATATCCCGGAAACGGAGATCTGGAGCATGATCCCGGAGCTGCCGGAGATGCTGGGATATACATTTGAGATGGATCGTATTCCTTATGATGATATGTATGATGTCATCAGTGTGAATGGACAGGGAATGCTGGTTCCGGACTGGGAGCCGACGATAGAGAAGCTTCATGAATTTATCTATGGCAATCAGTTGGATTCTGATGAATAGGCAAAAGTAAAGAATACAGAGAGTACGAAGCGCAGTCAGAAGAAATTTCTGGCTGCGCTTTTTCTACAAAGCTGCTGAAAAACGGGAGCAGGAAGTGTTCTGCTGCTGATTCACAGATTGTCCGTTAGTCAGTACGGGCAAAAAGAGATCCAAGCGCCGATAAAAACTTTATTTTTGGGGGAGTGTCACAGTAAATTCGCTCCCCTCATCCACTTTGCTCCTCACCTGAATCTCTCCGCCGCTGAGCGTAACGATCTTCTTTGCGATAGACAGTCCAAGTCCAAGCCCCTGGCCGGAGTGGGAGCGGTCTCCCTGATAATATGGGTCAAATAAATGGGACAGCGTCTCTTCATCCATTCCCCTGCCGGTATCCGCGACTGTCACGGTGATGTACTTATCCTGAAGCGAGAGCATAACGGATATTTCGCCGCCGGAGGGCGTGTATTTGATCGCGTTATTTATGAGGTTGATCCACAGGTGCTTCATCAGCTCCCGGTTCCCGACGTATTCGATATCTGGGAATTCGCCGCTGAAGGTCTGCTGTTTTTTCAGCCACTCCTGTGACAGAATGATCGCGCACTGCCTGAGCTGCTCTCCCAGGTCATACCGTTCCTTCGACGATATGATCTTCTGTGATGACAGCTTTGACATAAGTATTGTGTTGCTGGTAAGGTTGGAAAGCCGTTCGGATTCCTCCTGGATGATCTGAAGATAAGTGCGCTGATCCTCCCGGGGCAG
>CAYLPF010000272.1:0-2334 GCA_964385485.1 uncultured Lachnospiraceae bacterium
AAAAATGTGCTTCGCACATCCACGCGATATAGCACTCTGTATGAAAGCACATTTTTGCCGCGCCCAGAAAGATTTTACAAAACAGTTACATCAGAGCAGCAGACGTTATGGCATACTTATCTTAAGCGGCAGGTCAATCTGCCGTTTAAGATGACCTTCCGTCGCTGTGCCGGGATTCGAAGGACGGCAGGTGTTTGGAATACTCGCTTTACTTTGCGGCATACCGTGGCCAGACGTTTGGAATATTCGCTTTACTTTGCGGCATATTGTAGCCAGGCGTGTGGGATATCCGCTTTTTGTTACCGCATATCGGCGGCCGGAGAGATGAGGAAAAAATGGAAAAACGTATTTTAGTGATAGAGGATGAGGAAGCGATCAATGATCTGATCTGCATGAATCTGGAGATTGCGGGATATGAAACGCAGTCTTTTCTGGATGGGGAAGAAGCCGGAAACGCTTTGGATACGGATCATAACTATGACTGTGCGCTTGTGGATATCATGCTTCCGGGGAAGGACGGCTTTGCCCTTCTCCCGCAGCTTTCCGCATATGGGATCCCGGTGATCTTCCTGACTGCGAAGGGCGATATTCACAGCAAGATAAAGGGACTGACGGAGGGCGCGGAGGATTATATCGTCAAGCCATTTGAGATGCTTGAGCTTCTGGTGCGCCTTGACAAGGTATTGAAAAGGAATCAGGCAGAAGAAACGCGGATCCGGATCCGCGATGTGACGATTGAGCCGCAGAAGCGCAAGGTCACTAAGAACGGCAATGAGGTTTACCTAAAGCCGATGGAATTTGACTGCCTGATGATGTTTGTGCAAAATCCCAATAAGGTGCTGACGAGAAAACAGCTTCTGGGCGCACTCTGGGGAATCGAGTTTGAAGGTGAGACACGGACTGTGGACGCCCATGTGGGAAGGATCCGGAAAAAGCTGGATTTCCAGGATGTCATAAAGACAGTTCCGCGGGTTGGATACTGCCTGGAGGTGGAAGAATGAAGCTTTTCCGGAAAATATATCTGCAGGTGTCCCTGGCTATGGTACTCCTTGCGTCTGTGCTTCTGTTTTTCCTTTTACATGAGACACAGAAGGAAAGCCTGCAGGATACCACCGCATATGGGATAGAGCAATTTCAGATCCAGAAACAGCGTTTCTGGGCGGAAGTAAATAAACAGTCAGCAGATAACAGCGACAGCGTCCTCACGGAAGTGATAACCGCCTGGCAGTTCCAGCAGATATTCGGCAGCAGCGGCGTACTGTATCTGAATGGCAGGGAACTATATAATGTGTCGCCGTATACGTACGATATAGAAGCTTTATTGAAGCAGACGGATGATCCGGAAAATACCGGCAGTAAATACGGCATCATTGTCAGCCGTACACAGACTGCCGGTGATAAAAGGCTGCTCCTTTTTTGTGAAAAAACAGAAACACGGGAGGATTCGTACTGTATCGTACAGTATATGGATGTGACAAATATTTATGACAGGACGGCGAGGCTCCTTCTCTGGGGCTCTGTTTTTACTGTGCTGGTACTTTTCGCGATAGGGGCTGTGTTGTTCCGGGGGCTTTACCGGAGCCTTTATCCCATTACAGAGCTGAAAAACACGGCTGCGGCCATCGCGGACGGCGCTTACAGCAGCCGCGTCGCGGTCAGGGACAGGAAAAAGGGCCGCGGCAGGGTTCGGGGACAGGATGAGATCGATGAGCTGGCAGTGAGCTTTAACCGGATGGCGGGGAAGGTAGAAGAGCATATGTCGGCACTTCGGGATGTCAACGAAAAGCAGAGGGAGCTTCTTGGGAGCCTGGCACATGAGCTGAAGACGCCGCTGACGGCCATCATCGGTTTTGCGGAGACACTGCGCTCTCCAGGCCTGAGCGACAGGAACCGAAGCCGGGCGCTGGGATATATTTACAGTGAAGGGAAACGTATGGCGCGTCTCTCCGAAAAAATGCTCGAGCTGACCGGCCTGTATGAGAGCAGCGAAAATACAATGGAGCTGCGTGAGGTGAAGCTGGCAGAGCTTTTCCAAAGGCTGGATGAGCTGACTGCGTTCCGCCGCGGCGAAAAGAAGATTGGCATGGAAATATCCTGCGAACCCGCATCGCTTACACATCGCATGGATCCGGATCTGATGATGAGCCTTCTGATGAATCTGGTGGATAACGGGTGCAAGGCGTCGCGGGAGAACAGTATGATACTTGTGGGCGCGGACGAGCATGGCATTTATGTTGAGGATCACGGAAAGGGAATCCCGAGCGGGGAGATTGACCGTGTAACCGAAGCTTTCTATATGGTGGATAAATCGCGGAGCCGCAGCGCCGGGAATGT
>CAYLPF010000273.1:0-2322 GCA_964385485.1 uncultured Lachnospiraceae bacterium
TCCATTTATTAATAAAAATATTGCTCAGGCAGGCCACACACAGCGCCAGAATCAGCAAAAAACCTGCCACCTTGCAGATCTGTTTCTTTGTCATATAAATCCCCTGTATTATTTTTCATATCCTGCAAACTGCTATCTGTAATTCATATATGGCAGGTGGCATTTCCAAAAGCACCCCATAAACAGTGACCCTGCAAAATACAGATATCAGTACGCCATATACACAAACGACGACGCATTGTATCCCGGCCCGTAAATACCGAAAATGATCACCGCCAGCACCGCTCCGAGATAGACAAGCCACCGGAACACGATCCCCTGGGCCGCAATGCTTTCCCGGACCGACGCTTTCTTCTGATACCATCCGACCACGCCCATCAAAGCTATGCCTGCGGCTGCCACCAGCATGCTGTATCCATCCAGGCCATAGGTATACAGAGAACCATCCGTCAGCACCCAGGGATTGAAGTGGGTGAGAATATTCTTCACGATATATTTCGTTTTCCAAAGGCCGCCCGGGCTGGTCAGCATACGCCCGCCCACAAAAAGAAGCGTCGTCCTCACCATCTGGAACAGCCGCCAGGACATGGTTTCTGTTCTGGCGCCGCATTTGACAGCAAGCTGATGCAGATCCTCTCCAAAAGTGGCGGACATCAACAGCAGGAAGGCATAATAAATTCCCCAGGCAAGATACGTCTTACCTGTCCCGTGCCACAGGCCTGTGAGTATCCATGTGGCGAGAACAGGCAGCGCATTCATGGCCAGCCTCGAAAGCCGCGGCGGCCAGTTGTTTCTCGTCTTTCTTCCGATGTTTTTGACAAGCCTTGAGGTCGATACAGGATAATACACATAATCCCGGAACCATTCTCCCAGTGTGATATGCCATCTTCTCCAGAATTCCGCAATGCTCTTCGAAGAGAACGGGTGGTCAAAATTCAGATCCAGCTCCACGCCGAAGATCTGTGAAATCCCCCTTGCCATATCCATGCACCCGGAAAAATCCGCATAAATATACGCTGCATCGAGAAGCGCCGCAATGACGAACAGCAGCCCTTCCGCCCGCTCATAATCGCTATAAACCTTCGTAATAAAAACCGTCAGCCGGTCCGCAACGATCAGCTTCTTTATAAAGCCCCATACGATCAATTGTACGCCGAAGGTCACACGCTTATAGTCAAAACGCAGCTCCTCCTTCAGCCGCTTTCCCAGCCTGCCGTACCGTTCGATCGGGCCCTGGAGGATATGCGGAAAATAGATCAGGTACAGAAGGAACCTCGGATAACTCCGCTCCCAGGTCTCCCGCCTCCAGTATACATCCAAAAGGTAGCTGAGTGCGGAAAATGTGTAGTAGGAAATGCCCAGCGGCACAATAATGGAAGACGCCGTAAGCTGCCGGCTGCTGCCCGCGCTAAGGAGCAGGTCATTGATCGGCGCGATAAAGAACTTCATGTACTTGCAGGCGATCAGAATCCCGAGATTAAAGATAAGCGCCAGCAAAAGCACCTTCCTGCATTTCGCCTTCGCCTGTTCCTTTAATTCCTTTTTTTCTTTTCTTGTAAGCTCTTTTTCCTTTGATGCTTCCTCCTGCGCGTCATAGATGCGTCCCATCCGGCGCCCCGCGAGATAAACAGTAAACGAAGTCACAAAAATAAATGGAAGGTACTTAATGCCCGCCACCGCGTAAAATACGATACTCGAGCCAAGCAGTACGATCCATCTATATCTGAGCGGACATATATAAAACGCAAAGAAAATCATGATCAGAAAGATCAGAAACTTTAGCTGTATAAATGTCATTTTATTCTCCCATCAGCTCCTGTACCATATCCCACATTGCTTCCACGCTGTCAAAATTTTCCGGAACAATGTATTCCATGTCGATCTCTATATCAAAAGTATCCTCCAGTTCTGCCAGAACAGATGACATATCAATGGAATCGATCAGCTTGTCTGTCACAAGATGCTTCTCATTCTCATAATCAATGCTCGGATTTACCCTTTTCAGTGCTTCGATTAACTCTTTCATATCTGCCTCCGTCAACTATTAATAAATTATTACATTTATCTTACATTCTGTTTTACAGATGCTCTGATTATATTACATTCTTATCAGATATGCAACTAAAATCATCGTTTTCAGCGGCTCACATTTACATCATATTGTTACGGCTCAGCCGGCAGGCCCGCCACTTCCGGAAAACTTTCAGTTTTCAAATGAGCTATTATAAGGTAAAATAGAAACATAAAACATTTCTGAGGTATTGGAGCATGAATGAAAAAGCATTAAAGGTACTGGAATACCATAAGATCATAGATAAACTG
>CAYLPF010000274.1:0-2322 GCA_964385485.1 uncultured Lachnospiraceae bacterium
GCGACCTCCTGGTCCCAAACCAGGCGCTCTAGCCAAGCTGAGCCACACCCCGTTTTCAGGTATTTCCGGCGTCCTTCGCTTGACGCATGAAATATTATAATATAGGTTCCAACAAAAGTCAACAACTTTTCCAAAATAATTATTGGCTAAATACTGGATTAAATATTCTTAATATTCAGAAAATTATGAGGACGCCTTTCTCTTTTTCAGGCTTCTTTGACGTAAGCAGGGAAACCTGCTGCTTTCAACTGTTCCACCAGTCTCCTGGCGTTTTCCTCCCTGGCAAAGGCTCCGGCCTGGACGATGTATCTGATCTCCTCATCCTCCCCCGTTCTCATGGCAGCCGCCACATCCTTCCGGAACTGCGCCATCGACAACCCTTCCCGGTTCCAGATGTGCTCCACATCCGCATGGTTCGATGCAATTCCCATTCTATGTCCCTCTGCGTGGGAGACCAGTACTCCCTCTGCCCCGGGATCCAGCCCATACAGTTTACACAGGTACGCTGCCAGCTCCACGGCTCTGCCATACGTCTGCAGCACAAAGTCTTTTGTCGCCGCCGGATCCAGATCCTCCCAGTTCGCACCATCGGTATACCGGATCGTGGATGGCTCTGTCATTTCAAAGCTGATATGCGTACTGTTCCCGCTGCCATTCGGGCCGCTTCCGCAGTGCCACGCCCGATAGTCCCAGGGAAGAAGCTGATAAACCTCTTCTCCTGTCCCGATCACGGCATGGACGCAGCTGTCGGCATTGCTCCGGTTAAAATTATCGGCAATCACCTTTGGATCCGGCTGCGGCACTCCGATACTGTGTATCATGATTCCCTTCGGCGTGATTCTTTTGCCCGCCTGATAACAGGGGTTTTTTGTCGCTGTCTGCTGAATAATTTTCATAAAGCATCTTCCTCTCAGATTCTGCATCCTTTTTCATGCAAGATTGCCTTATATTATATTCCTCACAGCGCTTTTCTGACACTATAGGCCTGTACCCTCATCAATAGATCCGAAACGTCTTCACTGCCCATTTAATCAGGCGGTATTTCGGTGTCTCCAGTTCCCGCACCGCTTCCTGCAGCTTTTCCCGGATCGGGATCCCCTGAGGGCAATGCTTCTCGCACTTGCCGCACCGGATACATTGTGACGCACTGGATGTCTCCCGGCGCATCGCCGTTGACTGTATGTATTCCCACATGCCTGATTTGCGCCCTTCCGTATACTTTACATTATAACAATGAAAAGCCATGGGAATATCGACCCTGTTCGGGCATGGCATACAGTAGCCGCATCCGGTACACCCTACCTTCATCTTCCGGTTAATCTCCTGCTTTACCTGTTCGATCAGTTCTTTTTGCGCCTGCGTCAACGCTCCCGCCTGTGCAGAATCCGCAATCCGCAGGTTCTCCTCCACCATCTCCATGGAATTCATACCGGAGAGTACGCATGTCACCTGCGGCTGATCCCAGAGCCACCGAAGCGCCAGCTCTGCAGGAGTGTACCCGGACTGCGCGATCAGATCCCTGGCCTCTGCCGAAAGGTTATTCACCAGGCGGCCACCCCGGAGCGGTTCCATGATGATCACCGGGATTCCCTTCCTGGCAGCATACATAAGGCCCTCCCTGCCAGCCTGCGTATGCTCATCCAGATAATTATACTGGATCTGGCAGAAATCCCAGTCATACGCATCCAGCAGCGCCCTGAAATTCCCCGTATTCCCATGATAGGAAAAACCAATATGGCGGATCTGGCCCTGTTCCTTCTTTTTTGCGATCCACTCTCTGATACCAAAGCTGACAAGCTTTTCCCATGTCCGGACATCATTCAGCATATGCATCAGATAATAATCAATGTAATCCGTCTGCAGCCTGTGAAGCTCCTCCTGGAACTTTTTTTCCGCTCCCGATACCGAGCGGATCAGATAATGGGGAAGCTTTGTCGCAAGGTAAATATCCTCCCTGCAGTGATTTTTCGCCAGGATCTTCCCGACTGCCTCCTCGCTGCCCGGATACACATATGCCGTATCGAGATAATTTACGCCATGGCGGATCGCATACATCAGCTCCTGCTCCGCCTTATCCAGATCGATCTCTGAGCCATTTTTTGAAAAACGCATACAGCCATAGCCTAATATGGAAATTTTATTATCCTCACGATCTGTACGATACTGCATACTATTATCCTCCCCTTTGAAATGCCCCGTCCTTTACCTGCCCTGTACAGCAGAACCATGGCGAAGCGCTGCCCTCCTGTTCCTCCACAGTTCAGGCCGCATCCGGATATTTTTATTTTACAAAAACCATATCCCGCGTAATGGAAGCCAGAT
>CAYLPF010000275.1:0-2309 GCA_964385485.1 uncultured Lachnospiraceae bacterium
GCGCCTGTCTCATAATCCACAAGCTGCTCGGCATTTCCGTGATCCGCGCAGATGAACATCTGGGCGTTTACTTCCCTGACTGCCGCAACTACCCTGCCGACGCACTCATCCACCGCTTCGATGGCCTTTATGGCAGCTGCCAGCACGCCGGTATGCCCTACCATATCCGGATTTGCAAAGTTGGTAATGACTACATCGTACTTACCGGAGGTAACTGCCTCCACTACCTTCCCGCACACGGAATATACGCTCATCTCCGGCTGCAGGTCGTATGTCGCGACCTTCGGGGAATTGACAAGGATCCTGTCCTCACCCTCGTTCGGAGCCTCGACACCGCCGTTGAAGAAGAAGGTAACGTGCGCGTACTTCTCTGTCTCCGCGATCCTTGCCTGCTTCAATCCATGCGCCGCAAGGTACTCGCCAAAGGTATTTGTAACGGATACCTTCGGAAACGCGATCGTCTTGTTCGGGATCGTCACATCATACTCCGTGAAGCATACGTATACGACGTGTTTGCGGGGACCGCGGTCAAAACCGGTGAAATCATCACAGCAGAAGGTGCGCGTGATCTCTCTTGCCCGGTCCGGGCGGAAGTTAAAGAAGATGATGGAATCATTATCCTGAACCGTAGCCGTCGGAGCGCCGTCCTTCATAACGACTGTAGGTACAACAAACTCATCCGTCACATCCTTCGCATAGGACTGTGCCACTGCCTCAACGCCGGAAGAAGCCTGGTCACCTTCGCCAAGTGTCAGCGCACGGTACGCCTTCTCCACGCGATCCCAGCGGTTATCACGATCCATCGCATAGTAACGGCCCATCACAGTCGCGATCTCGCCTACACCGATCTCCTGCATCTTATCTGCCAGAGCCTGAACGTAATCCTTGCCTGATGTGGGCGGTGTGTCACGCCCGTCCAGGAAGCAGTGTACGTATACCTTTGTCAGGCCGTATCTCTTCGCCATCTCCAGCAGCGCATACAGATGAGTATTGTGGCTGTGAACGCCTCCGTCTGAAAGAAGGCCATACATGTGAAGACTGGTGCCATTCTCCTTCGCATTCTCCATTGCGCGTTTTAACTCTGCGTTTTCAAAAAATGTACCTTCATTGATCTCCTTTGTGATTCTTGTAAGATCCTGATATACAATACGGCCAGCGCCCATATTCAGATGGCCTACCTCAGAGTTGCCCATCTGTCCGTCCGGAAGACCTACTGCCAGGCCGCTTGCATTTCCCTTTACGAAAGGACACGTCGCCATCAGTTCATCCATTACCGGGGTCTTTGCCTGGGCAATCGCGTTTCCATCCTTTCTGTCGTTCAATCCATATCCGTCCAGGATCATCAATACTGTTGGTCTTTTGCTCATCTTCATTCTCCTTGTTGAATTATTTTATCGTATGAGCCACATAGCGGCCGCCTGAACCCGCGCAGGCCTGCAAAGGCTCACTGTTTTCACGGAAAAGTATAGCACCACCGCCGTTAAAATGCAATTCAATTTGAAAGGAATACCGCCGGTCAGACAAGCACTTTCGACAGGAAGTCACGAAGCCGCTGATTTTTCGGATTCGCAAAAAACTCCGCCGGCGCATTCTCTTCCATAATGATCCCCTCGTCGATAAACAGGACCCGGCTGGCTACTTCCTTTGCGAAGCCCATCTCATGTGTAACGACGATCATCGTCATGCCGGATCTTGCCAGCTCCCGCATCAGGTCAAGTACCTCTCCTACCATCTCCGGGTCAAGGGCGGAGGTTGGCTCGTCAAACAGCATCACATCAGGATTCATCGCCAGCGCCCTGGCGATCGCCACACGCTGTTTCTGGCCGCCGGAAAGCATATCGGGATACTGGCCGGCTTTGTCCGGCAGGCCGATACGTTCCAGAAGCTCGTCAGCTTTGCCGGAGGCTTCCTCCTCGCTCATCACTTTAAGCTTCACCGGCGCCAGCATGATATTCTTCTTGATCGTCATATGCGGGAAAAGATTGAACTGCTGGAATACCATGCCGATCTTCTGGCGCATCTTATCCACATTGACCCTTTTGTCTGTAATATCCACGCCCTCGAAAGTGACCGTCCCTCCTGTCGGATGCTCCAGCAGGTTAAGAGAACGCAGGAACGTGGATTTTCCGCAGCCGGAAGGCCCGATAATGGCTACCACCTCGCCTTTTCTGATCTCTGTATTGATCCCACGCAGCACATCAAGGCTGCCGAAGCTCTTCTGAAGATTCTCCACCTTTATTAATACGTTATTTTCGCTCATTGCTTCGCAGCCTCCTCTCCAGAATACTCAGCAGCTTGCTGAACGCCAG
>CAYLPF010000276.1:0-2305 GCA_964385485.1 uncultured Lachnospiraceae bacterium
CCATTTTCAGGTTCTGGTAAACAGACATCTGGGCGAACACCCGCCGTCCCTCCGGTACATGCGCCATGCCCAGGCCAACGATCTTATGCGCGGGAAGCTTCGTGATATCCTTTCCTTCAAACAGTACGCTGCCCTTCTTCGGAGAAAGGAGACCGGTGATCGTATGCAAAATAGTGGTTTTTCCCGCGCCGTTAGCTCCGATCAGCGAAACGATCTCGCCCTCGTTCACCTCGAAGGAAATCCCTTTGATCGCCTGGATCATACCATAATAGACTTCCAGGTCTTTTATCTCAAGCATTGCCATCGTTCTCTTCCCCCTATTCCCCAAGATATGCCGTAATCACCTGCGGATTTGAGAGAACCGCGGCAGTCTTGCCCTGACACAGTACCTCTCCGAAGTTCAGTACAGTCAGCTCTTCACAAATACCGGATACAAGCTTCATGTCATGCTCGATCAGCAAAATCGTCATGTCAAAATTGTCACGGACGAAATGGATCGTGTTCATCAGCTCCTTCGTCTCGTTGGGGTTCATACCGGCCGCCGGTTCGTCCAGCAGAAGCAGCTTCGGGTCTGTGGCAAGCGCCCGGGCGATCTCCAGCTTACGCTGCTTACCGTAGGGGAGATTCGACGCCAGATAATCCGCCTCGCCGTCCAATTCAAACACCTTCAGAAGCTCCATGGCTCTCTCATCCATCTCCCTTTCCACCCTGCGGAAAGCAGGCGTAAGGAAAATGCCGGAAAATACCGAATATTTATGATGATTATGCAGTCCCGCCTTTACATTGTCCAGCACGGTCAGATCCTTGAAAAGACGGATATTCTGGAAGGTTCTCGCCACCCCTGCCTTATTGATCTCTATAGTAGGCTTGCCCGTGATATCCTGCCCGTCCAGCACAATGCTTCCCTCACTGGGCTTATATACGCCGGTCAGCAGGTTAAATACCGTCGTTTTGCCTGCGCCGTTTGGTCCGATCAGGCCGTAAAGCGCTCCCTTCTCAATTGTCAGGTCAAAAGCGTTTACCGCCCGCAGTCCTCCGAAGGAGATTCCCAGATTTTTCACTTCCAGCATTGCTGACATATCATTCTCCTCCCTTCGCGGATTTCTTAAAGAAACGCGCCAGAAAACGCTCTCTCCACTCCAGCGCCTTTGGAGCCCAGTTGAAGAGCATCATCACGATCAGGACGATGGCGTAGATCAGCATACGGTAATCAGACAGGCCGCGCAGCAGTTCCGGAAGCGCCGTCAGGATGACAGCCGCGATCACAGAGCCGCGGATATTGCCGATCCCGCCCAGCACAACAAATACCAGCGCCAGGATCGAGAGATTGAAATCAAATTTGGATGCGACCAGCGAAGACAGGTTATGCGCATAGAGCGCTCCTGCCACACCTGCAAGCGCCGCTGAAACGGTAAAAGCCATCAGCTTATATTTTGTGATATTGATACCGATGGACTCCGCTGCGATCCGGTTGTCACGGATCGCCATGATCGCGCGGCCATCCCGCGATCTGATCAGATTCTGCACGATAAACAGGGTAATAAGCACCAGGATAACCCCGGCCAGAAATGTGGAGTTTTTCGGGGTCCCGGATATCCCCTGGGGACCGTTCAGAATAACCGTGCCGCTCTTCTCGAGGCCAAGCGACATCTTATCTTTCATAGAAAAATGGATGCCATTTTCATCGATGCCAATATAAAAAATCGTGATAACGTTCTTGATGATCTCTCCAAAAGCCAGCGTAACGATCGCCAGATAATCGCCGCGCAGCCGGAGTACCGGGATACCGATCAGCACGCCCAGAAGTCCCGCAACTGCGGCGCCTATCAGGATCGCGATCGTAAACCGCAGGGGAACAAAAGAGATCACATTCACCGTCGCCTTTGAAAAGAATGCGCTGGCAAACGCACCCGCACTCATAAATCCTGCATGCCCCAGGCTCAGTTCCCCGGAAATGCCGACAACCAGATTCAGGGAAACCGCCAGAATAATATATGAGCAGATCGGGATCAGCAGACCGCCCAGGAGGCTGGAGAGAGTCCCCATAGCCTGCATGATCTGCACCACAAGAAACGCAGCGATCACAATCCCGTAATTGATCAGATGTTTGTTTCTGGTTTTTATTTTCATTTTTTCTGTCATGCCGCCACCTACACTTTCTCCTGGATGTTCCTGCCGAACAGCCCCGTCGGTTTCACCAGAAGCACGATGATCAGGATCAGGAATACGATCGCGTCAGAGAGCTGCGTAGAAATGTAAGCCTTCGCAAATATCTCGATCACACCCATCAGGATACCGCCCACCA
>CAYLPF010000277.1:0-2304 GCA_964385485.1 uncultured Lachnospiraceae bacterium
GGATATGAGCTGACCATCCGTATTGAGGATGCGCAGAAGATCGAGGTAGAGCCGAACGGACGGGAGGGGAAAGTATGATACTTGCGCTGGTCGGCAATCAAAATTGTGGTAAGACGACGCTGTTCAACCAGATGACAGGTTCTAATCAGCATGTGGGGAACTTTCCAGGCGTTACAGTGGATCAGAAAATGGGCGAAGTGCGGGAGGTCAGGGGCTGTTCTGTAGTGGATCTGCCGGGTATTTACTCACTGCGCCCGTACACGAGCGAGGAGATCGTGACCCGGGATTTTATTCTGAATGAGAAGCCGGACGGTATCCTGAATATTGTCGATGCGACAAACATTGAGCGAAATCTGTATCTGACACTGCAGCTTATGGAGATGCATGTGCCGATGGTACTGGCGCTGAATATGATGGATGAGGTAAGGGGCAACGGAGGCACCATCGATATCCGCAGGATGTCGGAGGCTCTGGGGATTCCCGTTATTCCCATCAGCGCCGTAAAAAATGAGGGGATTTCTGAGCTGACCCGTGCAATCGTGGATGTGGCTCAGAAAAAGACGTATCCGAAGGTGATGGATTTCTGTGAACCGGGACCGGTACACCGATGTATCCATGCGGTCTCCCATCTGATAGAGGATCACGCGCAGAATCTGGGAATATCAGCCAGATTTGCGGGTACGAAACTGATTGAAGGCGATACGGATATTATTGACCGCCTGAAGCTGAATCAGAATGAGCTGGAACTGATGGAACACAGTATCGTGGAGATGGAGCATGAGAGGGGACTTGACCGTAACGCGGCGCTGGCTGAGATGCGGTATGATTTTATCGAAAAGGTCTGTGAGTGCTCTGTGGTGAAATGCCATGAGAGCAAAGAACATATCCGCAGCCTGAAGATCGACAGTATCCTGACTCATAAATATCTTGCGATCCCGCTGTTCCTGGTGATCATGCTGACGATTTTCTGGCTGACCTTTGGTGTGGTCGGTTCCTTCCTCAGCGATCTGATGGCTGCGGGAATTGATTCTGTGACGCAGGCTGCTGCCGCGGGACTGGAAGCGTATGGTATCAATCCGGTCGTCAGGAGCCTTGTGATCGATGGTATTTTTGCGGGAGTCGGAAGCGTACTCAGCTTCCTTCCCCTGATTGTTGTCCTGTTTTTCTTCCTGTCGATCCTGGAGGATACGGGGTATATGGCCAGAGTGGCTTTCGTTATGGATAAGCTGCTGCGGAAGATCGGGCTCTCCGGAAGAAGCTTTGTGCCGATGCTGATAGGCTTCGGCTGCTCTGTTCCGGCCATTATGGCTTCCCGGACGCTTTCCTCGGAGCGTGACAGACAGATGACGATCCTGCTGACGCCATTTATGAGCTGTTCGGCAAAGATACCGATCTATGCGGTGTTTGCTGCGGCTTTTTTCCGGAAGTACCAGGCGCTGGTGATGATCGGACTGTACGTATTCGGGATAATCGTAGGTATTATCTGTGCCATCATTCTGGAACATACGGTATACCGCGGTAACCCGGTACCCTTCGTCATGGAGCTGCCGAATTACCGTTTCCCGTCGGCAAAAAGCGTATTGCTGCTGATGTGGGAGAAGGCGAAGGATTTTATTCAGAAAGCCTTTACGATCATTTTTGCGGCTACAGTCATTATCTGGTTTTTGCAGACATTTGACATTAAATTGAATGTGGTAACAGACAGTGCAGACAGCCTGCTTGCCCTGATAGGCAAATGGATCGCGCCGATATTCCGGCCGCTGGGCTTTGAGGACTGGAGAGTATCTACAGCGTTGATCACCGGATTTACGGCGAAAGAGGCGGTTGTAAGTACTATGAGTATTCTGCTGGGGACTTCCATGGACAACCTTGGCGCGGCGCTCTCCGGCATGTTCAGTCCGGTCACGGCGGCCAGCTTTCTTGTATTTACGCTGCTGTATACGCCATGCGTGGCTGCCATCGCAGCCATCCGCCGGGAGCTGAATTCCGGATGGAAAGCGGCGGGAGTGGTTCTTTTGCAGTGTACGGTGGCCTGGATGACAGCCTTAATTGTGTATCAGCTTTTGCATCTTGTTTTCTGAAGGATTGTCTTATGATCCGGAAGCTTTGCGGGACGAAGAAGGAACAGAAGGGCTTTGGCCTCAGAAAAGCAGGTGAAACGGAGGCATTACATGGGAACATTGGACTATATCATACTTGCGGTAGTGGCGGTGTGGTTCCTGGCCGCGTTAAGAAGTATTCTGAAGAAAAAAGACGGCTGTGGCTGCGGATGCGTTACCGGTTCGAAGACAAAGCGCACGGCGT
>CAYLPF010000278.1:0-2300 GCA_964385485.1 uncultured Lachnospiraceae bacterium
AAAAAAGTAAGGCAGTGACGATGGAGAAAAAACAGTTTCACAGTTTAAATATAAAGAAAAAACAGTTTCACAGTTTAAATATAAAAAAAGCTGCGGCAGCGGTTGCTGTGACCGCAGCTATGCTTATTCTTACAGGTCTTGCTGTGGCGGGAGAAGGTATGGACGCCCCGTTTCTGGCAGTTGCGCTGCTGTTGTCCTTAGGCGCGGGAGCGTTTGTACTCTGCCCCATTTCCTATGGGCGTATTTTATCCGGGATCTTCTATATCATACTTCCCTTTGCGGCTTTTGCGGCTTTGGAAAATTATACGCATGTCCTGACTGACCTGGAGATACCGATCATTATTTTAAATATGATCTTCTTTTACCTGCTGTACGGCTTTGCGGCGTTTCTGCTTGGCAGCGTACGGGTGGGATTCGGCGCTGCGACTCTGATACCGATGATCTTCGGCCTGGCGAATTATTTCGTTGTCAGCTTCCGCTCCTCGCCGATCGTTCCATGGGACTTTCTGTCTGTGGGAACGGCCATGTCGGTGGCTGACAATTACTCTTTTACACTGACGTGGAAGGCAGCTTTTGTGGCGATGAGTTTCGTGTGGATCATACTGATTTCCTCCAAATCCACCGTCAGATTCCGGAAAGCAAAGGTGCGTTTTCCGTCAGCCTTTCTCTTCGCGCTGCTGCTGTGCGTGTATGTATCGGGGATCCAGAAGAGCAGCGTCCAGAGCTTTTTCGGTATGGATACGACTCTGTTTACCTTAAATGTCCTGTACCGCAATAATGGGATCGCCGCGGCCTTTCTGGGAAACCTGCGGTTTCTGAATATTGAAGAGCCGGAAGGGTATTCCGCAGCGAAGGCGGAAGAGATCGCCGGGCGCGTGGAGGACGAAGCGGATGGGCCGGAAGATACGGTAGACATGGAGGACTCCCCGAATATAGTCGTGATCATGGACGAGGCTTTTTCGGATCTCTCCGTATGGGGTGATTTTGAGACGAGCGAAGAGGTGATCCCATTCTTTAAAAGCCTGCAGGAAGAGGCTGTCGGCGGAGAACTCTACGTTTCTGTGAAAGGAGGCAATACAGCCAATACGGAGTTTGAGCTCCTGACGGGCGATACGATGGGATTTCTCCCGACAGGAAGCGTACCGTACCAGCAGTACATTCACGGGGAAACGCCGTCTCTTGCATGGTACCTGAAGTCCCTGGGCTATGACACGCTGGCGATCCATCCCTATAATGCCTCCGGCTGGGACCGGGATGAGGTGTATGAGGATTTCGGATTTGACGAATTTCTGAGTGTGAAGGATTTTGACGATCCATTGCGGATGCGCGGGTATGTAAGCGACCGGTCGGCATTTGACAAGATCATAGAAGAGTTCGAGAAGAAGGATGAAGATGACAGAGCATTTATCTTCGAGGTGACGATGCAGAACCACGGCGGCTACAGTAAGCCTACCCCGGATTTTGAATCATATCTGAAGCTCACCGGGGTCGAATCGAAGACCACCAGTGTGCTGGCTGCGGAAAAATACCTGACGCTTATGAATGAGACGGACCGGGCGCTGCAGGATCTGATCCTTTATTTTGAGGAGCAGGATGAGCCGGTCATTGTCCTGATGTTCGGGGATCATCAGCCGTCAGATTATATCACGAATGTGATCCAGAGGATCTGCGGCGTACAGAGCCAGGAGACGCTGGATTATGTGCAGCAGGGTTACCGGGTCCCGTTTATGATTTGGAGCAATTACGGCCTGGAGCATGAATATTATGACGGGATCAGCGTTAACTATCTGGGCGGGATCCTGATGGAATATGCGGGGCTGCCGCTGACGGGATATCAGAAATTCCTGAAGGAGCTGATGGAGACACTGCCTGTGGTCAACGGAAATGTATACCGGGACAGCGACGGAACGTTTTACAGCTATGGCAGCGATGCGTATGCGGATCTGCTGAATGAATATCAGATATTACAGTACAATCATCTGGTTGACGGCAAGCACCGGATATCGTCATTTTTCGGTTATTAAATCCTGCGCAGAATGGCGGAATTTCTGAAACGCTGTTCTGCTTTATGAAGATTAGAAGGAGTGTACCTGATATGAAAAAACCATTTGTATCGAAAGAAAAGCTGGAGGAGATCGTTCGGCAGTTTCCCACGCCGTTCCATCTGTACGACGAGAAGGGGATCCGCGAAAATGTAAAGGAGCTGTACGAAGCGTTTTCCTGGAATAAAGGATATAAAGAATTCTTTGCGGTGAAAGCTACGCCGAATCCGTTCCTGATCAATATTCTGCACGAGTATG
>CAYLPF010000279.1:0-2300 GCA_964385485.1 uncultured Lachnospiraceae bacterium
TTTATTCTGATCTGGCTCTGCCCTTTTCGGACATTATAACCCATTATACAAATGAGGGCAAGCAAAAAAAGCGGACTTTTCCTACTGTGCCAGCAGCTTCTCCGCGCTTACCAGCTTTACGCTGAGCACAAATACTTCTGCTGCCAGGGCCAGCTCATCCAATGTCGGGAAGGAAGGCGCGATACGGATATTTCTGTCCATCGGGTCTTTGCCGTACGGGAAGGTAGCTCCTGCTCCCGTCAGGATCACGCCGGCTTCCTTTGCCTTTGCCACGATCTTCTTTGCGCAGCCTTCCAGAGAATCAAAAGAAATAAAGTAACCGCCCTTCGGTTTTACCCAGCTTCCGATCTCCAGGCCACCCAGCTCTTTTTCAAAAATCTCAAGCACCGTCTCAAATTTCGGGCGAAGGATATCCGCGTGTTTTCTCATATGCTCCCGTACGCCGTCCATATCCCTGAAAAACCGCACATGGCGAAGCTGATTCAGCTTGTCGTGGCCGATCGTCTGGTAGAACATGGCCTTTCTCGCATCCGCCAGGTTCGCCTCGGAAGCAGCCATGGCAGCGATGCCGGAACCCGGAAAGCTGACCTTGGAGGTCGAAATAAACTTATAAACCATATCCTCATTTCCGGTCTTCTGGCATTCTGTGAGAAGCTCGAGGATCACATCCTGGTCGTCATCATACAGATGATGGATCGAATATGCATTATCCCAGAAAATACGGAAGTCAGGAGCCGCCGGTTTCAGACGCGCAAATCTCCTTACCGTCTCATCCGAATAAGAAATGCCTGTCGGGTTGGAATATTTCGGTACACACCAGATACCCTTAACAGAATCATCCTCCGACACAAGTTTTTCAACAATATCCATATCCGGCCCCGTTGTCAGGAGCGGCACATTGACCATCTCGATACCAAAAAATTCCGTGATCCCGAAATGTCTGTCATATCCCGGAACCGGACAGAGGAACTTCACCCTGTCCAGCTTGCCCCAGGGCGTATGCCCGCAAACACCCATGGACATAGCGCGGGCCACCGTGTCAAACATGACGTTCAGGCTGGAATTCCCGTAGATCAGAATATTTTTTTCCGGCACCTCGGACATATCCGCCAGCAGCCTTCTCGCCTCCGGAATACCGTCCATGATACCATAATTTCTGCAGTCCACGCCGGCTTCACATACCATATCGGAATCGCTGTTCAGTACGTCCATCATGCCGTTTGCCAGATCAAGCTGTGCCTTTGAAGGCTTTCCTCTGGACATATCCAGCTTCAATCCTTTTGCCTTTATCTCCTGAAACTTGACCTCCAGTGCAGCCTGTTCCTTCAGAAGTTCTTCCCGGGTCATCTCTTTGTATGGCTTCATAATGTCTCCTCCTCTTGAAAGTGTCTTTCTGTCACGTACATTTGTCCGCTCTCAAAAACTCACTTCATCTATTCTATCGCCTGACGATGTTCCCGTCAAGTCTTTTTGCATCTGTTTCCGGTATTTATACTGCGAAATTTCCACCGCATCTTCCATTTCAAGATCGCGCTCCCCCGCCAGGGACTCAAGATGATGCCGGAATTCATGCAGCAGCACCTTCCGGATATGCATACGGAGCTCCTCCTCCCGGCAAAAGCCGAAACAGCTTTCAAAAGAACCGTAGTACAGCACAACGAACCGGCCCAGATACCGGTCTATGTGATACTCTCCCAGAATAAAAAGATCATGCTCCACTGCCGCAGGATGCAGCCGCCTGCGTTTTCGGACCATGACCCCTCCATTCAGTTCCCGGAAAAATTCCTCCGGAAATGAATCAGCAGTTTCCAGTACAATATCTTCAAATTCTTCAAATGATATCATCTTATCTGCTCCATCAAAAGACAATCCTTACTGTGCTCACATTTTCCGTAAGCACAGTCGGAGGAAAGCAGCTCTTTGCTGCCGTCCTCCCGGATCTCCAGTTCGCAAATGACCATTCGTGTCTGGTTCTGCGCCTTGCAGAACCCACTGATAAATTCTTCCGTAATCATTTTCTGCGCAGTCCTTCCTGCCTCTCCGTACATTTCGAATTGCTCATGCGCTCTTTTTTATATCCGCGTGATCTTCTCCATCAGGCTCTGCTTCAGCTCCGCAAACGAATCCTTATGCCATCTGGATACTGCCGCAGGATTTCGCCGCAGAAGGCCGCGGATAGATTTTCCATACGTAATGGAAAGCCTGCCCTTCAGCTCTCCCATCCGAAGCAGCAGCTCCCGCATTTCCAGCATAGTCTGTTCCTTCGTCTGTGCAGCCTGGTCTTTCGCCTGCAATGCCTG
>CAYLPF010000280.1:0-2286 GCA_964385485.1 uncultured Lachnospiraceae bacterium
GTGGGCTTGCCGAAATTAAACAACGACTGATATTTGATAAAATTCGGGATCGTCATCTTCATACCGATAGCCATCAGGCCGTCATTGCAGGAATTCGTCAGGACATCCTCCAGCGATTCATCCATATGTGCATTCGGCCATACGTCACATTTGATATACGTATCGGTTACCTGTTCTCCGCCATCGCAGTAAAAGTAATCGTTTTCTGTCACCGCGCCGCACTCCAGGGCGGAAGCGATCGTGACCGGCTTGAAGGTGGAACCGGGCTCGATGCCATCGGAGACACAGTAATTGCTCCACATCGCGTTCAGTGCGTCCACATATTCTTCCTCCGTCATGGATTTCACCTCTGACTCCGTATACCAGGCGCTCATATCCTGTGGATTGTTCAGGTCAAAGCCGGAATTCGTCGCCATGGCCAGAATGCTTCCGTCGTTTGGATCCATGATAATAACGCCAATATCCTTTGCCCCGTGCTTTGCCGTGCCGTCGTCATGATCCTCGCCGTACGTATCGTCAAATTCCGCAATATATTTTTCCACGATCTCCTGAACGTTGACATCCAGCGTCATCTGGAGCGTATAACCGTTTTCCGGTGCGATCGTCTTTTTTTCGTACTCCTCATTTTCGTTCAGATACCCGAATATGCGTCCGTTCGTCCCCTGAAGCTGCGAATCATAGTACGCCTCCACGCCTGCGATCCCGTCGCCGATCTCATTCGAGAACCCAATGACATTGCTGGCAAGCGAATTCAGCGGGTACCTGCGCACAAACTCTTCCTCAAACCATACCCCCGTGACTTTCTGCAGCTGCTGCCGCCGCTCATCTGACAGTTCACGGTCCTCATCCAGAGATACGTACTCCTCGTACGCTTCCTTCTGCTCCTCTGTGACCTTCTCCAACAGTACCTGATACTGGCTGTCACACGTTTTCTCATTTTCAATGCGGTCCCGGACATCGGCGCTCTCCAGGTCAAACACCTCCGTCAGAGCCTCGATCGTAGGCTCCACATATACCTTTTCCCCGTTCAGCTCCTGGTTCACCGCTTTACAGTCCAGCACAAGATTGTACACCTTTTCACTGTACGCCAGAAGTCTCCCGTTTGTATCCTGAATCTCTCCGCGCCTGCTGTAAAGCGTCTGGCTGTCATAATTCTCCTGGGAGAGCACCTGCTTCGCGTAGCGCTGCCCGCTGTGTACATTGATATATACAATTCGGATCAATATAATAATTAACGCTAATAAAACGAATGCAAATACAGCCAGAAGCTTTATTTGCATTTTTTTTGTAAATCTTCGTTCTTTTTTTGTCCGTTTTGTTCCTGCCAATTACTTCACCTACTCTGCCGGTATCTCGGAATACTGCCTCACATAATCATTGTCTTCCATCTCATACGTAACGATCTGTGATTTTTTTGCGTATACCATACCCAGCTCGTTCATTGCCACATCCTTCACATGCTCCATATCCACATTCGTCATGATCCGGTTATAGTCAGAATCATTCTCCAGAATTGCTGAATTCAACTGTGTCTCCAGAGATGTCACTTCCTTCTGCAGCTTCGTACCCTTCGCCTGAAGCTGCAGAAAGTTTACACACATAAGCACGCTGATCACTGCTGCCGCTGTAAGAAATGTCACATAACCAAAATTCATGGAAAGCGCGCGTTCCCGGTTCCTTTTCGCTGCCGGGCTGACAGATGGCTTCCGCTTTATTTGTTTTTTATCTGCCGGTGCGGTCTGAAATTTTCGTACGGCTGTTCCATCCACGTACACATACGTTCTTCCGCCCTCTGTTCTTCTGTTCCGGCTCTGATAAGTCTGCTCCATTCTTTCTCTCTTTGCCATCGTACGCTCTCCTGATCTTAATGTATTTCACGCTCAAAGACACGAAGCTTTGAGCTTTTCGCCCTGCTGTTCTCTTCCACTTCCCGCGCCGACGGAACGATCGGCTTTCTCGTTATTACTCTCCCCTTTGGCTTCTGGCCGCATACGCAGACCGGAAACTCCTTCGGGCAGGTACATGGATTTTCGAAATACCGGAACTTATTCTTTACGATCCGGTCTTCTAATGAATGAAAGGTGATCACACAGATACGCCCCTTATCATTCAGCAGATCAACCATATCCTCCAGTGAATTGTCAAGCACCTCCAGCTCTCTGTTGAGTTCGATCCGGATTGCCTGAAACGTCCTTTTGGCTGGGTGCCCTCCTACTGCTCTTGCTTTCATTGGTATCGCCGCTTTTATGACATGAATTAACTCCCCAGTTGTTTCCAATGCTTTTT
>CAYLPF010000281.1:0-2285 GCA_964385485.1 uncultured Lachnospiraceae bacterium
GATACGCATCGCTGTCCTCGCCTGCATGCGAATGGAGATACGCATCACCGTCCTTGCCTGCATGCGAATGGAGATCCCCGTTCTCTCCCGTATGCGTGTAGATATGTTCGTGTTCATGCTCCTGCTTATTTTCCGGCTTCATTTTTAATCCTCTTTACATTTCGAAGCAGGGATTTTGGTCCCCATTTTCGTTGTCTTTCTTCCCACTGCGGCAGACTTTCCTGCTGTGTTTTCCTTCTTCGCCGCTGCAGTCTTTCCTGCCGCTTCTGCCTTCTTCGCTGCAGCAGACTTTCCTGCTGTGCTTGCCTTCTTCGCTGCTGTCAGCTTTTTTGTATCCTTCCCCATCTCTTCGGTCTTTGTGCATTTGAATACGGAAATACCCATCGGCGGAACAAGGATCTCAATAGAGTTTGCGCGGTCGTCGCAGACCACCTTTTTGGAAGCCTTAGCACGGGGATTCGTATTGCCGTCACCGCCGAATTCCGTGCTGTCACTATTGAAGATCTCTTTATATTTTCCACAATACGGAACACCGATCTTATACTTTTCATATACGAGCGGTGAGAAATTCAGCACTATCAGAAGGTCTTCCTCCGGCTTGCCGCTCCTGCGCATAAATACAAGAAGATTCTCATCAGCGGCCATGCTGTTGATCCACTCAAAGCCCTTCGGGTCGTAATCCAGCTTAAACAGGGCAGGCTGCTCCTTGTACAGCTTCAGCAGAGCTTTCATATAGCTCTGCATCTGCCGGTGTTCCTCGTATTCCAGCAGATTCCATTCCACCTGCTTCTCCTCGCTCCACTCTGAAAACTGGGCGATGTCCTGTCCCATGAACAGAAGCTTCTTGCCCGGATGCGTCATCATATAGCCGTACGCCGCCCGAAGATTTGCGAACTTCGCCTTGCGCTTGCCCGGCATCTTTCCTACCATCGAGGCTTTTCCATGTACTACCTCATCGTGTGAGAATGTAAGAATAAAGTCCTCGCTGTATGCATATATCATACTGAATGTAAGCTCTCCATGGTGATGGGAACGGAAGAACGGATCAAGCTGCATGTAACCGATGAAATCATTCATCCAGCCCATGTTCCACTTGTAATCAAATCCGAGTCCATCCTCCTCCACCGGGGCTGTGACCTTCGGCCATGCCGTGGATTCCTCCGCAATCAGGATCGCGCCGTCCTTATCCTTCTTGAAAATAGAATTTAAATGCTTAAAAAACTCCACAGCCTCAAGATTTTCATGGCCGCCGTACATATTTGCGACCCACTCTCCGTCATTCTTGCCATAATCAAGATACAGCATCGAAGCTACGGCATCCATACGGATACCGTCTGCATGATAAACATTTTTCCAGAATAACGCGTTGGCGATCAGGAAGTTTGACACCTCCGGGCGTCCGTAATTGTAGATCAGCGTACCCCAATGCGGATGGGATCCCTGCCTCGGGTCAAGATGCTCATACAGGCATGTTCCGTCAAAGGCGGAAAGTCCGTGTGTATCCCGCGGGAAGTGTGCCGGTACCCAGTCAAGAATAACTCCGATGCCGTTTTCATGCATATAGTTCATAAAATACATAAAATCCTGCGGCGATCCATAACGGGAAGTCGGCGCATAATATCCTGTTATCTGGTACCCCCAGGAGCCGTCAAAGGGGTGCTCCATCACCGGAAGCAGTTCAATATGCGTATATCCCATCGATTTGACATAATCGGCGATCATAGGCGCCAGCTCCCGGTAATTGTAGAAATATCTTCCGTCCTCCGGCTTCCTGAAAGATCCAAGATGCAGCTCATAAATGAACATGGGTTCTTCCTTCGTATCACGCTGCTTACGCTGCTCCATCCAGACCTGGTCGCTCCATGTGAAGTCCCGCAGATCCGTCACAACAGAAGCCGTATTGGGGCGCAGCTCAGCGGCATTTCCATAGGGATCAGCCTTCAGGTATGTAAGGCCGCCCTTTGCTTTGATCTCATATTTATAAATCGCCCCGGCCTTTATGCCCGGAACGAACAGCTCAAAAATACCAGAATCAGCCAGTCTCCGCATCGGAAGCCTGCGTCCGTCCCAAAAATTGAAATCACCGACCACACTGACTCGCATCGCATAAGGCGCCCATACGGCAAAATATACGCCCTCAGTGCCGTTAATGCTCATCGGATGAGCGCCCATCTTATTATAAATATCGTAACAGATACCCGCGTTGAATTTCTTTGTTTCTTTTTCCGTAATCTGCGGTGAAAAAGCGTAGGCATCCTTCTTTTCTTCCTGTGTGCCATCCTCAT